>JAJFGM010000332.1 GCA_021776145.1 Kiloniellaceae bacterium
GGGGACGAATTCAAAGTGTCCGCCCTCTTTGGCGTCGCGGATCAGAATGGAGCTCACGAAGTCGCATTGGTCGAAGTGCCAGCCGTTCTCGTCGCCCGGTTCGTTCACCGCGATGTTGAGGCCTGCGAGGCGGTCCTCGTAACGATAAAGACGCGGCACCGACAGCACGGTGGCGAGAAAGCCGAGTAGCGCGTCCCACTCGTAAACCAGCCTAATGCCGTTGTCTTCAGGGATCAGGTCGTAGGCGACGACATGCACCGAGGTGTTGCGCGGCCGCCGGCGCGGGTGTGGGTCGTGGTCGTCTGTTGCTTTGGCACTGACGGTCTCTTGATAGGGCGTCGTCGTGCAGTTGGCGTTGTGATGTGCCAGCGGCGCCAAGGTTTCGGCCTGGGCGACGAGCCGGGAAAGCCTGGCGGGTCGTATGAAATCTTCCAGCACGCAGGCACCCTGGGCGGCCATGCCGGCGCGGCAGTGTTCGACCAGGGCGCCGCCGGCGCGGTCGTCGAGCCGCTGGATGGGATAGCGATCGAGGTCGACCAATTCGAGGATATCATCGAGCCCATCGGCAAAGGGTCGAAGGGTAGGTGTCGCCATGGCTTTTTACTCCACGAAGACGGCATTGGCGGTCTGACCGGATAAGGCAGACGCCGGAAGTTCGGAAGCGTCAACAATGAATATCGCGGTTGCCCCCAAGGCCAGGACCTAGTCGATAGCAACGACCTGACATTCGATAACAGCTCGCGGGCCGTAACATCGGCTTCTACCCCAAGCGGCCGGTGACCTGCTCGGCGCCGCGATAGAGGATGTCGTGCAGGGCTGAAACGGCCTTCTCGTGAAAAGCCACCGCCACGGGGTCCATGTCGCCTGCCGGGATGGGGGTGGCCGCGAAGTGCCGATAGTCGTCCTTGCCGCGCACCAGGGCGGCGCTGTCCCAGTCGCCTACGACCTGTTGCGCGCGCGTCGGCACGTAGTGGAACGAGACGCCGATACGGCGGTCGTGCGCGTCGTTCGCGCCCGAGGCGTGGGCGATGCGGCCGTTGTGGACCGACAACTCGCCCGGCTTAAGCGCCATGGACACGGCCTTGTCCTCGTCAACCTCGACGGCGATTTCCTGCCCCCGCGTCAGCATGTTGTCGCTGTGGAAAGTATCCGCGTGCGGCAGTATGGCTTCGGCGTGGCTGCCCGGCAGCACCCGCATGCAGCCGCTCTCCACGCTCGCCGGCGAAAGCGCCAGCCAGGCGGTGACCAGATCGTTGGCGTCCAGGCCCCAATAGTTCAGATCCTGGTGCCATGACACAAAGCTCGGGCTGCCGGCCTCCTTGATCCAAAAGATGGTGTTCCAGCAAAGGATGTCGTGGCCGATCAGATCTTCAACCACGTCGAGAATGCGAGAGTCGCGCATCAGGTCGTCGAGCCACTTGAACAGCAGATGCGACTTGTTGCGGTGGCCTCCGCCGATGGGGCCTCCTTGTTTCGCCTCGAAAGTCTC
This sequence comes from Kiloniellaceae bacterium, assembly GCA_021776145.1. Classification (GTDB taxonomy): domain Bacteria; phylum Pseudomonadota; class Alphaproteobacteria; order Kiloniellales; family Kiloniellaceae; genus JAJFGM01. Next base: position 1,490 of record JAJFGM010000332.1, read on the forward strand.
CAATCGGCCTCTCAGATCCGCGACTTCGTCGGCGCGCAGGATTGGAATCGGAAAGAAATAGCCGTCGCGCCGGTATTGCATAATGGCGGTTTCTGTCAGGACCATTGGCATGGCGGAGTCTCTGGTGTGTGGACGAACGGGCCTTAGTGCAGAACATGCCGGGCATCGTGGCAAGACTAAAATTCCCCGCCTTGGCCGCTCTGTCCTAATGCCCGGTCCAATCAGTGCCCGGTGGGGCTGGGTACAATCCCTTTCTCGCTGCCGACGACGCGGGTCTGGCGCATGCGCCGCCGCCAGCGGTCGGCGTCGTAGCCGGTGCCCCGGTGCAACAGGCAGCGGTTGTCCCAGATCACCGTGTCGCCGGCGCGCCACTGGTGGGTGTGGATCTCGCCCGTTCGCGTCGTGCGCTCGAGAAGGTCGTCGAGCAGGCGTCGGCTGTCGACACCGGACCAGCCCGGAATCGAGCGGGCATGCGAGCCGCTGTAGGTGTTCTTGCGGCCGTTCGCCGGGTTCGCGCGCACCAGCCGGTGCATGGCTGGCGGCAGCGATGCCGCGTGATTTGGGTCGACCGGCGCGACTTGGCTGCGGGAAAAGACATAATCGTGGAGCACATGCAGCGGCTCGACTGTCCGGCGCAGGTCGTCAGGCAGGGCGGCATAAGCGGCGCGCATGCTGGCGAACTCGGTGGCGCCGCCTTCGCCCGGCACTTCGTAGGCGTGTAGGATCGAGACGAAGGAGGGCACCTCGCGGAACGAGGAATCCGAATGCCACAGCTGGTTGCCCGTTTGATAGCGGGTGCTCGTGTTGGCATTGCCGAGCGAGCTGCCGTCGTCCTGAACATTGCCGACGGTGCCAAAGTATTTGATCTCGCCGGTCTTGCCGAAGGTGACATGTTCGGCCTCCGGTTCTCCCAGCAGGCCGGTGAAGGCCAACTGTTTCTCGTCGTTCATATCCTGCTCGGGAAAACAGAGGAACTCGTAGCTGTCGATCGCCTCGCGGATCAGCGCCACCTCGCTGTCCGACAGGTCGCCCGAAAGCGCCACCCCTGTCACGCGCGCGCCAAAATTGTCGTGCAGCGGCTCGATGTTGAGTTGTGTCATTGTTTCCAATCTCGCGGTGCTCAAGTCAATGCAGAATTCGATAATCGAGTTTCTCGCGGGTAGCCTGGGGATTGTACCGCCCTTCGCCGAGCCACGACAGCCCGGGGCTGCGGCGAAATATGGGCCGATATGGAATTGGAACGCGGTTGGGTCTGCTTCGTCGGCTAGAGCGTCATCCGTTCACTTGGAATCGCTTCCAGCGATCCAAGTGAACGGATATAGACGCTCCAACTCGTTAATGTGTAGAGCAATATCCGATCAGGTTGAACCTTTGTGGTTCAACCTGATCGCATACTGCTCTAGGGCCTGGCGATCTCCCCGGCGCAGTCCTCCGACATCGCCGGCAAATCGGTAATGCGTGCCGCGTAACCGGCGTAGGCGGCGTCCAGGCAGGCGGCAAGGGCATACGCGTCCCGCTGCTCGGCCCGCCGTATGGTCCAATTGGTCATTGAACTGGTGTTTCGATCTGCGATCGGATTTACCCGTCAGCGCTTGCGCTTGGCCTCGCCAAACCCGCTGGGGTAGGTGAGCGCGGTTTCCAGGGCCGCCAGGCCGTTTGGCGTGAACTCGCCGTCGGGCCGCGGTTCGAAGGTGAAGTGGTCGCGCCCACAGTCGCCGCGGATGGCGGTGACGGAATCGACGCTGCCGAGATAGCGTGTATCGGCCGAGATATAGCGCATCGCGAACCCGATACGATCTCGCGCGGAAGGGTTTGGGCCGCCGCCGTGAACCAGATCGACCGAGTGGATGGAGAACTCGCCGGATCGAAGCTCCACGTAGGTCGATTCGGCAGCGTGGTCGTCTGTGAGATGCGCGAAGGGAAACATGCAATTCTCGTCGGTCGTGCGCTGGCCTTCCTCATAGGCCTTGGAAATGTCGCCCTCGGCGTCTATGCCGCCAATCCGGCCCTGTCGGTGACTGCCCAGCACGACCTGCATGGCGCCGTTGTCGGCCGAGACATCGCCGATGGCGACCCAGGCAGAGACGACCGCGTCGCTCGACAGGTTCCAATAGGGCGAATCCTGATGCCAGGGCACGTAGTCGCCGGTACCGGCACGTTTGACGCTCCAATCGGATTCCCAAAGAACGATGTCGGGCCCGATGATCTTTTCGGCCGCATCGACGATCGCGGCGTGGCGGACCAGCTCGTCGAGCCAGACACTGACCAAATGAGGTTTGATGTAGGTCTCTTTACCGCGCAGGCGCCGGGAGTTCTCTTGAAATTCGGCATAACGATCGGCGAAGCCCGTGACGTCGATCCGACCAACGGGAAAGACGATTCCGTCGCGGGCGAAATCCTCGACAAGACTCGTTTGAACGGCATGCATTTGTGCTCTCGCCCCTTGCGGTTCGGCGACGCCTTCCGGCGACCGGCAATCCGGGTGCCAATCTGGCAATCGGCAAGATCGGCTGTCAATAGGGGAGCACGTGCCGATAACCGCCCGCCAGGCAGCATGACAAACGCCATGAACTGGTTTTCTCTTCTGCGCCGGGCTTGCAAGGAGAGGCGGCAGAGTGAAACCATCAGGCTCTCTCGCGTGACGGCGGCATCTGAATAGGACGGCGGCGGTCGATCCTACGGCCTGGTGCTGCCGACGCATCGTGGTCAGGGAAGGGAACTTGCGAAATGCAATTTGCGAACAAGGTGGCTTTGGTGACCGGAGGAAATTCGGTATCGGCAGGGGCATCGTGCAGCGCTTGGCGCGCGAGGGGGCCGAGGTGGCAATCGTCGCCCGAAATGCCGAACGCGCGGAAGGTGTTGTGGCCGAGCTTGCCGAACAAGGCAGGGTCGGCGTCTTTTTCAAGGCCGATGTGTCACGCGAAGCCGAAGTGGTGCAAGCAATCGACGCGATCACGACGCGGTTCGGCCGTCTCGACGTGGTTGTGAACAATGCCGGCTGCGGCAGCCAGCACTGCGGAATCGAAGCTGGCGACCCGCCAGGAGAGCGCTGGGAATTCTTCCGCGGCGCCAACCTGGATTCGAACTACTTCGTCAGCGCCCATGCCTTGCCGCATTTGCGGGTCCACGCGGGCGGTGCCATCGTCAACATTTCATCGACGGCGACCTTCCATGGAAACTGGGGACTCTATGGTGTCGCGAAAGCGGCCGTCGAAGCGATGACCCGGTCCTTCGCCGCGGAGGCGGCGCCCTATGGCATTCGTGTCAATTGCGTCAGCCCGGGCTGGATCGAGACCAGCCCGGACGAGACCGCGGCGGCGATCGGTGCCGATGGCGAGGCCTGGGAGCAGCCACCATCCCTGCTGAACCGCATGGGGACCCCGGACGAGATCGCCAATACCGTCGCCTTCTTGGCCTCGAGCCAAGCCTCGTTCATTACCGGTCAGACCATCATTGTCGACGGTGGGCTGATGATCATGGACTACCCGTCGATACCCACACTCGATCAGGTCGGGCATCGGCTTTACTCCCATTCGGCGGGCGGTGGCCCAGCCAAGTGACGCGAGAGACTCGGGGCAGAGCTAATTGTCTCCCTGGTTTTGCAGGGGTTCGTACAGCTGTTTGCAGACGGCCGCGGCGAGACCTGCATCGTTCATCGTATAGAGGTGAAAGGCGCGCTGGCCTTGGGCGTGGAGCCGGCGGCATTGCTCCGCCGCTGTTGCGATCGCCTGGCGGCGCGAAGCCGCGGGATCTTGTTGCAGTCTTTCAAAACATGCGGCCAGCTCGGCCGGCAGGGTTACGCCGCAGTGGCGGGAGAATTGTTGAACCCTCTTGATGTTGGTAATCGGCATGATTCCGGCGACGATGGGGGCGTCGATGCCGGCCGCCCGAACGTGGTCGACAAAGCGGAAAAAGGCGTCCGAGTTGAAAAAAAACTGCGTAATGGCGCGGGCCGCTCCTGCGTCGAGCTTGCGTTTCAGATAAGTCAGGTCTTGCGCCGCGCTGGCAGCCTCCGGATGGACCTCGGGGTAAGCGGCGACGCTGATCTCGAAATTGGCAATTCGCCGCAATCCGGACACCAGATCGGCGGCGTAGGCATAACCGTGGGGATGCGGCTCATAGTCTTTCGCGCGGCCCGGCGGGTCGCCGCGAATTGCGACGATGTGCCGAATTCCTGAATTCCAGTAATCCCGCGCCACGCTGTCGACTTCTTCTCGCGAGGCATCGATACAGGTCAAGTGCGCGGCTGGCGGAATTACGGATTCGGCGCCGATTCGTGCCGCCGTTGAGAGCGTGTTCTCGCGCGTGCTGCCGCCGGCGCCATAGGTCACGGACACAAAGCGGGGATGAAAGCCTTCTAGGCGGCGGATATTCGGCAACAGTCGATCTTCCGCGGCCCTGTCGCGGGGCGGAAAGAACTCAAAGGAAATCGTCAGCCGATCCTTGCCGATAGAATCGGTCCGGAGCGGGGATAAATCCTCTCGCGAATTGGGTGGGACCAACGCGCACTCCATCGATTAGCGACAAGCCGAAGTTTGTCGGGCAGCCTTGTGCAAAGATTGGATAGCGTGTTCGGGACGGCGTCATTGACGTTGGTCAACCTCGGGACGTTGATCAACCTCGGGACGTTGATCAACTTCGGCCGGGGCTCCAACCGGCGACCAATGCCGAGATGGCGCTTTTGGCGGAGGCGCCATGAAATCTCGGTTGCGATGCCGAGAAAATCGCGACAGGCTCGTTTTTTCGAGAAACGCGTTCCATTTCTGATCGTTCAAGGGGCCTCCATGCCGGATTTCAAGGTGCTGTCCACCAATCACACCAGTTTCACGGTCTCCGATCTGGACCGCAGCTTGGCGTTTTTCCGCGACGGGCTGGGTTTTGAAGTGACCTCCAGGGCGCCCAGGGATCCGTCGCTGATCCAGGCCATCACCGGCGTCGAAGGCGCCGAGCTCGATATCGCCTACGTGCGCGGGCCGCGGCATAGCCTGGAGCTCATCCAATACAACAGTCCGGCGGACAGAGGGCAGGTGGTCTCGCGACCGTGCGATACTGGCTTTGCCCATGTTGCCTACGACGTTGACAACATCGATGCGGCCGTCGCCACCGCCGCGCGCTACGAGGTCCGGCCGATCGGCCAGGTCACGGTGATCGACAAGGGGCCGAACGCGGGCGGCCGGGTCTGCTACCTGCGCGATCCCGACGGTGTCACGATCGAATTCATCGAGAAGGCCAACGGCTGACTATTGTCCGCAGTTGGGCGCAAGCTCACCCCGCCCGTGCCCGCGGGATGCGATTCTCGGCCCAGCGGAAGACCAGGACGATGACGCCGGTCAGGCAGATATAAATTCCGGCGATGAACAATAGCGGTTCGTAGATGCGGTAGGTTTCCTGGCGCACGATGGTGCCCACGCCGTAGACCTCGAAAATGGTGATGGTGGCGGCCAGTGGCGTCGATTTGAGCGTGAGCACCAGTTCGCCGGCAAGCGTCGGAAAGGTGTTTTGAATGGCCCGCGGCAGCCAAACGCGCCACAAAAGCGTGAAGGGGTGCATGGCAAATGCCCGGGCGGCTTCGATCTCTCCTTTGGGCACGCCGCGGAAAGCGCCGCGCATCACTTCGCCCTCATAACCCGCGACCGAGATGGTGAAGGCGAATATGGCGTAGGGAAAGGCTTCGCGCAGGATTGGCCAGAGGAACGAGTCGCGGATCCCCGGCACCGCAGGAAACAGCGATCCAAGCCCGTAGTAGACCAGCCAAAGCTGAATGAGAAGCGGCGTGCCGCGGATGGTGGTACAGAACGCGCGTGCCGCCCAAGCGAGGGGCCGCGGTCCGGTCACTTGCACCAAACCGATGGGGATGGCCAGGCACATGCCGAAGAAGACGGATATCCCGAGCAGCTGCAAGGTCAGCCACAGCCCTTCGAGAAACTTGGGTGCATATTCGGGGAGCCAGTACCACTGCATCGTTGCCGCGCCTCAGTTCAGTTCCGGCTGGCCACGCCGGTAGTGTCGTTCGATCCGGCGGAACACAACATTGGAGACGAGCGTCAACAGCAGGTAAAGCAGGCCGGCGATCACGTAGAACAGAAAATAGGATTTCGTCGCGCCGGCCGCCTGGCGTGTTTCCAGCGCCAACTCGCTGAACCCGACGACGGCAAGCAGCGCCGTATCCTTCACCACAATGAGCCAGAGATTGGCGAGCCCCGGCAATGCAAAGGGAATCATGGCCGGCACGACGATGCGGCTGTGGCGCTGCCGCCAGGACATGCCAGAGGCAATGGCGGCCTCTACCTGTCCCGCCGGAACGGCCAGGATCGCCCCGCGCAGGACTTCGGTCGCATAGGCGCCCTGCACGAATCCCAGCACATAGATGCCGGCGGCAAGACCGGAGATATCGACCCGCTCGTAACCGAGGCCCTCAAGCGCCTGGTTCAGCAGGTCGGTGCCGGCGTAATAGAGCAACAGAATGAGGACCAGCTCGGGAACCGCGCGGATCAAGGTGGTGTAGATCTCCAGTCCCCAGCGAAGGACCGGGCCGCCGTAGATCTTGCCGAGCGCGGCGGCAAGGCCGATCGTCAGCCCCATCGCATAGGCGCCGAGCGCGATCTCGAGGGTCTTGAGAAGACCGCGCAGCAGATTGCCGCCCCAGCCCGGCGGCGAAAGTGCGATCAGCTCCCAGGGAATGGACATGGTGAGTGTGTGGAAGCCTTTCGGGCCAAGAAGGGTTCAGGCCGGAGCAAGCCCGTGTATGAGCAACGGTTGGCCCGCGCCGGCCTGATCTCGAAATTCGTCAGCTGCCGCCGTAGATGTCGAAGCTGAAGTATTTCTTCGAAATAGCGTCGAAGGTCCCGTCTGCGCGGATCTGCTTGATCGCGGCGTTGAACTTGGCCTTTAGATCGGTGTCGTCCTTGCGCATGCCACCGCCCACACCCGGACCGAACACGGCCACGTCGTTGAGCTCACCCTTGATTTCGCAGCAACCGCCCGCCGCGCTGTCGAGGAATGGCTGCATCGCCAGGGAATCGCCGACAACCGCGTCGACCCGGCCCGCGACGAGATCCTGGTTGTGCTCGTCGAAGGTCTGGTAGGTCTTGATTTGGTCCGCCGAAGACTGCAGGTGCTTTTCGACATAGTTGGCGTGGGTCGTAGACACCTGGACACCCACGATCTTGCCCTTCACGCTGTCAGGCGAGCCGTCGATGCTCGAGCTCTTCGGCGCGACGATCACGGCCGGCGTGTTGTAGTATTTGTCCGTGAAGTCGATGGTCTTCATGCGCTCTTCGGTGATCGACATGGACGAGATGATGACATCGAACTTTTTCGCAAGCAGTGCCGGGATGATGCCGTCCCAGGACACCTCGACCCACGCGCATTTTTCATTCATCGCGGCGCAGATTGCATCGGCGATTTCGATTTCCCAGCCTTTCCATACGCCGTCCGCGCCCTTCTCGGCAAACGGCGGATAGGGCTCCGCGGCCACGCCGAATTTGACTTCGGCGGACGCCATGTTGGTGCTCATGGCAAGTGCCAAAATCGCCGCGGCGAAGATCTTGAAGAGTCTGTTCATTGTTTTCTCCCTGATGCCTACATAGGCTTTTTGTTTTGCTTAGTGGATGGACTTTACGAAGTTTCGGCACCTCTCGCTAGCGGCTTCGAAAAATACCCGCTGTGGTGGCCCTTCCTCCTCGATAAGCCCTTGATGCAAGAATATGACGTGGCTCGAGACATCGCGGGCGAATTTCATCTCATGGGTCACCAGAATCATGGTGCGGCCCTCATCGGCCAGATCGTGGATCACTTTCAGAACTTCGCTGACGAGTTCGGGATCGAGCGCCGACGTCGGTTCGTCGAACAGCATGACGCTTGGCTCGATTGCCAGCGCGCGGGCGATGCCGGCACGCTGTTTCTGGCCGCCCGAAAGGAATGCCGGGTAGACGTCGCGCTTGTCCCAAAGTCCGACACGGTTGAGGATCTGTTCGCCCCGCTCGCGCGCCTCTACTTTTGGGGTTTTGAGCACATGCACCGGCGCTTCGATCACGTTTTGCAGCACCGTCATATGTTCCCACAGATTAAAGCTCTGAAAGACCATGCCAAGTCGGGTGCGCACGCGTTCCACCTGGCGCATGTCGGCGGGAACAAGGTTGCCCCGACCCCGCGGCTTGAAGCGGACCTCTTCGCCCGAGACGATAATGCGGCCCCGACTGGGCAGTTCCAGCAGGTTGATACAGCGCAGGAACGTACTTTTGCCCGAACCGCTTGCCCCGATGATTGAGACGACGTCGCCTTCCCTGGCCGTCAGGGATACGCCTCTCAGAACTTCAAGCTTGCCGAAGTTCTTGTGCAGGTCTTCGACATTGACCGCGATCTCGAGAGCACTTGGCTTCCTGGCTCCTTCAGCGGATCTGGTCGTCATTCGAACGTATCCCCAAATATTTTGCCACTTCTCGCCTGCGGCGGCCATGCTAGTACCGTTCGACGGAATTATCGACTCCGGAAGTTCTCTTTTCCGTGCTTACCGTCAGTAGAACGCCATTAGATCTTCTGGACAGCCAAGTGCCTCTTTACTAATAGGGCTGGAGTTGACGGTGAGTATTCAGTCGCAACTGTAAGCCTGCAACTGTGTTTCGCGGGCTTGCAGTAGCTAAGTGTTTGAAACAACCCGCTAAGGCGGAGAACAACATTGAGACCCGCGGGTTCCAGATCGGCGATCAAAGCGGATGGCAAGGCGGCGCGTGCCGTGATAGACCGTTTGGCAGCACTATTCGATAATCAGGAGATCCAGATGGCCATTGGTAAGATCGCGGTCGCATTGCTGGCCGTAGCTGCCGCAACCGGTATCGCCGCGCCCGCATCGGCGCAAGAGCTTTGCAAAGGCTATGGGCCACAAACACCTAGAGACATCGCGCGTGTCGCCGGCACGAATGAGCGGGTATTCACGCTCGCCCCGGCGGCAAGCGAATTGAATCTCTGCAACATCCACACCCACACCAACGCCGAGCACAAGGGTCCGGGATTTTCGGTCTATGCGGGCGACGGCGAACATGGTGGTTACAAGTGCAATGAAAGCGGCGGCCTGACAGCGGCGGAACTGGAAGATCCGGCGCAGGGTCACGGTGCTTTTCACGGTATAAAACCGGGCGACACGATCGAAGTACATTGGGTTCACACCTCTTGTGCAATTACCCCCGGCGAAGGACTAGGTTCGTGCCTGAGCGAGGCCTGCGCCAACCCGCAACTGCGTGTTGAAACCCAGGTCTTCCTGGTCGTGAATGATTCCAGTGCGCTGAATTTTAAGGATTTCGCCTACGGAGGAAACACGGTCATGGGCCGTCATCAGGCGAAATCCCTGCCGACCGGGACCGGCGACCCGGTGGTTTTTGCCGGCTCGACCACCGGGACGAAATACACCCAGGCCAAATGCTCGCCTCTGCAAGTCACCTGGAGCGTGCGTCCGAGCTGCGCCAAGGTCGATGTGAGCTCGCTTTACGAATGGGCCGAAGCCGGCAATGTCTTCAATGAACGCCATTCCCACGGTGTTCGTCAGCTGGTGACCGCGCCCGAGCTTTTGGCGCCGATCGAGTAAATGATACCGCCACCCCGGCAGCTTGCCGTGCCGGGGTGGTCGGCTTTCGCCTCAGACGATAACCGCCTGCCGCACCAGGGTTGAAGCGGTTGGCAACTTACGCGCCGCAAATGACGTCGTTTGGTACGCGCAGGCCTGCGCCTTTGCGGGAAAAGACGGTGTGAATGAACACAACCAGGGAAGCGATATGAGGCTCTATCTAATTCGGCACGGTGAATCCGCGAACAACGCTGTCGAATCCAGCACTGGCGAGACGAACGGGAGAGTCCCCGATCCAGAATTGACCGAGATGGGTCATCAACAGGCACGATTTCTGGCGGATCATTTGGCCGATCCGCAGGGCGATCCGATACACCACTCGGCGGTTGCGCGAGAAGGCGGGCAACTGGGGTTTGATTTGACCCATGTCTATTGCAGCCTCATGACACGATCGATTATGACCGCACAGTACGTCGCCAAGGCGTGCGAGCTTCCCTTGGCGGCGCACGCCGATATTTTTGAGTATCATGGCGTTTATGAGGAGACCGCCGATGGCGGGAAAGTTGCGGTGCCCGGGCCGGATCGAAAGCACTTCAATAGGACGTTTCCGAATCTCGAGTTGCCGGCGGAGTTGGGTCATGGCGGCTGGTACAATCGCCCATTTGAGACGCTGGAGCCTTTTCTTCAGCGGTCGAAACAGGTTGCGTTGGACTTCCAGCGCCGCCACGCCGGCACGGAGGACTCAGTTGCCTTGGTCATTCACGGAGATCTCATCGATCAGCTCATCAATGAGTTCACGGGATCCGAGCGTCACCCTGAAAACTACGCCGATCATCGGGGCACCAACTGGGGTGTCCACAATACCTCAATCACACGCATCGACTTTACTTCGCGGTCCAGGACCGTTGTCTACACGAACCGCCTTCAGCATCTCCCTCCTGAACTGATAACCCGGTAGGGGTGCGTATATTCCCATCGCGCCGTCGACGATCAGGATTTCACTGGCGGTCAGCATGGCATCGAGCCAATCGGGACCGCAGCTGCGGACGAATGCCACGTGATGTTCCCCGCAAATTACCAGGTTGTAATTGGTCGTCGAAGCGACAAGTGCGACTGTCGCCGTCGTCGGCGTCATGACTTGCCTCCGGTTTCTTCTTCTGACTTTCGCAGCGTCCTATCTGCACACTGCGCGGCGATGAAGCCAAAGGCCATCGCCGGACCAAGATTGATCCCCGGCCCCGGATAGCGTCCAGCCATAATCGACTCCATGTCGCTGCCGCAGGCATAGAGCGCTTCGATCGGGGCACCATCCCCGTCAAGGACGCGCGCGAAAGCGTCGCACGCCAAGCCGGCGCTGGCACCGATATCGCCGGCGTGGATCGCCATGGCGTAGAAAGGCGGCTGGCCGATTTCGCCGATGCAGGGATTGGGGCCATGTGCCGGGTCGCCCAGATTGCGCTGGTAGGCGTCCTCACCTTTGCCGAAGTCAGCGTCCTTGCCAGTCCTTGCGAAAGTATTGTGCCGTGCGGCCGTGGCAACCAGGGCGCCAGGTGGGAGTTGCAGCTTGCGCGCCAGTGCCTCCAGCGTTTCCGCCGTGGTGACGTAGCCGTCGTCAATCGCGGCGCGCAGGTTCATCCGCTGGGGCCTGATCATGCCCAGCCCGTATTTGGCGATGAAGGCGTCGTCGCAAATCAGGAAGCAGGAGCCGCCCTCGAAGTTATCCAGGGTCGCGAAAAGCGCCTCGCCGAACAGGTGGTAGTTGGTTGCCTCGCTGACAAAGCGCCGCCCGGCGGGATCGACCGCGAGAAGTCCCGGTTTGCCGCGGTCCAGCACGAAATGTGGAAAGACTGCCAGCGAGCCATCCGCCCTGCGGCGGTGGGACACGGGTGCCCAGAAACCGTTGCTGTCGTGCTCCGGCGCGAGGCGCCCTCCGACCTGCTCGGCCAGTGTCAGTCCATCGCCGGTTGCGCTGTCGACGACCGGCGAGGCATTGCCGAGCGCCGTCGGCATGAGACGCCGCCGCAGCTCGGGGTGATGCGAGAGTCCACCTGTCGCCAGAACGACGCCGGCCCTGGCGCGCACCTCGATGGTTTCGCCGGCACAGCGCAACACTGCCCCAGTGACACGCGCACCGGTTTGCACGATCGACTCCACCTGGGTTGACAGCAGGACCGGCACGCCGCGCTGAAGGAGCGCGTGATAGAGATGCCCAACCAGCGCGTTGCCCATCACCAGACGCGTTCCCCTGCCATGTCGCAGCCGGTCGCGCGCATGGCGCGCCAGCAGGCGCAGCGTGTGGCCGAGCGACGAAACCCTGCGCTTCGCGTTCATCAGATGGCCGATGTCCACGCGGTCGACCATCATGCCCCCGAACAGCATGAACTCTGGCAGTGGCGGTCGAAGATCGGCAAAACGCCGGCCGAGGACCGAGGCGTCGAAGGGCTCCGGCTCCAACACGCGGCCGGATAAAGTCGCGCCCTCCAGTGTCGCCAGATAGTCGGGATGGTAGGGATAGGCGCGGAGCCTGACCGAGGTGTTGTCCTCCAGGAAATCCACCATTTCCGGCGCCGCGCGCAGGAACGCGGCGGTTCGATCTTCGTCCAGTCGGTTTCCCACCGCGTTGCGAAGATAGGTGAGCGCCTTCTCGAAGCTGTCCGTGCCTGTCGGGCTATGTCGCGAATTCGGGGCCCAAACCGATCCCGCGGACCGGGCGGAGGTTCCGCCGACCCGGTCCGTCTTATCGACCAGCAGCACATCAAGTCCCAGCACCGCTCCTGTCAGCGCGGCGGTCATGCCGCCGGCGCCGGCGCCCAGGACGAGAAGGTCCACTTGGGTTGGGATTTCATCCATCGTTCACCTGCCGCGGCATCCGGAGAATTGCATCGACCCAATTCCCATTGGATCATGCAACCTTCCGACCCGTCGAGCACTAGGTCGCGCACGCGGCGCACAGGTTCGGCTCGACCCAACGCCGTCCGAGGCGCATTCTTAGGACTGTTCATGCCGTCCTCCCGGTCGTGCGATCCACCTGGGAACTTTGAAGTCTCGCAACTCCAGCTTCCTCAGCGCGGGCCGGATAGATAACCTATTGAAAGCTCACAGCTAGTCTTCTATGGCTATCACCAAACGGGCACTGAACAGCACTCGAAGCGCGCCTTGCGCTGTTTCCATGGAGACGGTTGCGAGGGAGCAGGTCAATCCAGAGCCACGCGTTCAAGTCATGCCGCGATAGACTTTTGAGGTCAGGCAAATGATCTGTAGCAGCTGTGAGTCCGAAGTTCCGGACCTCAGTAAGTTCTGCCTTCACTGCGGTGCCGACCTGCGGGCGGAAAGCCACGAGTCTGCCGCGCGCACATTGGAGAGCGAAGAGCGCGAGGATTCAGGAGAGTATCGCTACCTCACGGTGATGTTCATCGACTTGGTGG
>JAJFGM010000333.1 GCA_021776145.1 Kiloniellaceae bacterium
GCCGTGGCTGGACTCCTGATCGGCAATCATGGCGCCCGCTACGCCCTCAGCGACAGCAGCCGCGCGCACTTGACGAACTTCTGGTCGCTGGTCGATGAACTGCTGAACTCGGTGCTTTTCCTCCTCATTGGCTTGGAGGTCATCGTCGTGTCCTTCGATCCCGGCAAGGTCGGGCTGGCGATGGTCTCCATTTTCTTGGTGCTGGCAGCGCGGGCTATTGCCGTCGGCCTGCCGTTCGTGGTTCTGCGGCGTTGGCAGCCTTTCACCAGGGGTGCCTATCCGCTGCTCTTGTGGGGCGGCCTGCGTGGCGGAATCTCAATCGCCTTGGCGCTGTCGCTGCCGGCCGGGCCAATCAAGGAGACGATCCTCACCGTGACCTATATAATCGTCGTCTTCTCGGTGGTCTTCCAGGGCGCCACGGTTGCCGCGGTGGCGCGGCGATTTGTCGTCTCGGATCCGGAGTGACGGGTAGGTTAGATTGGGCATCGCGATGCCGTTAGTTTGAGCACCGCGATTAGGTTAGTTTGGGCACCGCGAAGCGGGCGAATGCCGGCATCGCCGGCGAGCGAGAGTTAAACCATGCAGCCTTCCGCGAGTCTTTGTCCCGGCGACCGTGTGCCGGATTTCCAGTTGCCGGATCATCTCGGCACCAGGCGGATCTTCTACAACGAAGTCAGGGGTCGACCTCTGCTGTTGTTCGTAGCCGCCGGCCTCGATGCCGCGGCCACGGCCTTTCAGGTCTTTGCGTCGCGGGTCGGCAGCTTTGTGGAGTTGGGCGCGGACTGCCTGGTGGTGACCGGCGCCGGGATCGCCGACAATGCGGCGTTGCTCGCCCGTTGCGGCATCGACCTGCCGGCCTATTCCGACCCGCAGCGGCAGTTGGTCACGGCGCTTCTTGCGATGCCGGCGGATGTGGGACCTGCCAGTTTCGGCTGCTACCTGCTCGATCCCAATCAGCGGGTGCTGTCTGTCGTACGCGGCGGCGAGGCCGAGATTGCGCTCGATGACCTGCAAGCGGCGCTGCAGAGTTGGTCGCGGCGCGGCTTGGCGGGTCTCAACGCGCCGGCCCTCATCCTGCCGAATACCCTGGAGCCGGAGCTCTGCAAAGCTCTCATCGCCGCTTGGCAGGCCGAGCATCACGAAGGCAGTTTTTCGACCGGCCGGGTTGATGCCAGTAGTAGTGATATCAATGCCTATGACCCAAATCTTAAGAAAACACTCGAACATGTGGTCAGTGACCAGGATCTCAGCCGGCGCGCCACCTTGGCCTTGGCCCGTCGCATTGGGCCGGAGCTGGCAAAGGTCTTCAACTACGCCGCGCCGTTTCGTTTCGATGCTCATGTGGTCATGCGCTATCGTCCGGAGCGTGGCGATTTTTTCGGTATGCACCGCGATAACCTGCGGCAGCAGAACAAACGCCGATTTGCGGTGTCGCTCAATCTCAACGACGACTTCGAAGGGGGCGAGCTCCATTTTCCGGAATACAGCGGCAGCGGCATCAAAATGGCCGGCGGTACGGCCTGTGTCTTTTCCTGCGCCCTGTTGCACGAAGCCCGGCAGGTGACCCGAGGCGAGCGCTTCGTCCTGACCAACTTCTTTTGCGATCCAGACCAACCCGACCAGCGCATCGCGCCGGACCGGCGTCGTCAAATGCAGGTCTGATCCGCACCGGGACCAGGCCGCCGAATCCCGGTTGTGCTCGGCGGCGAAGCCTTGTATCCCCCTTAATTGCTGGGGGAATCCGGCCGGCCATGGACCAGTGTTGTTCGTTGACACCAGCCAATCCGCTTTCCTGAGTGATGAGGAAGACATGAGCGCAATCATAGAAATTACCGGGCGGGAGATCCTTGACTCGCGTGGCAATCCGACCGTCGAGGTCGATGTGACCCTGGAAAGCGGTGCCTTCGGCCGCGCCGCGGTGCCGTCGGGAGCCTCGACCGGGGCCCATGAAGCCGTGGAACTGCGCGACGGCGACGACACGCGTTATGGCGGTAAGGGTGTGCTGCGGGCCGTCGAGGCGGTGAACCGCGAGATCTTCTCCGAACTCGCGGGTCTCGAAGCCAGCGAGCAATTGCTGATCGACCAGGCGATGCGGGCGCTCGACGGGACCGACAACAAGGGGCGCATCGGCGCCAACGCCATCCTCGGTGTTTCGCTCGCCGTCGCCAAGGCCGCCGCGGAAGACGCCGGGCTGCCACTTTATCGCTATGTCGGCGGCGCCTATGCCCGCACCTTGCCGGTGCCGATGATGAACATCATCAACGGCGGGGCGCATGCCGACAACCCGATCGACATCCAGGAATTCATGATCATGCCGGTCGGCGCCGAGACCTTCGCCGATGCGGTCCGTATGGGCGCCGAGGTTTTTCAGGCCCTAAAGGCCGCCCTGCGAGCGGCCGGCCACAACACCAACGTCGGCGACGAGGGCGGCTTTGCGCCGGCGCTTTCCTCCACCGACGAAGCTCTCGGCTTTGTTGCCAAGGCAACGGAAGCTGCGGGTTACGTCCTGGGCGACGACATCATGCTGGCCCTCGACTGCGCCTCAACCGAGTATTTCAAGGCCGGCCGCTATGAGCTCGAAGGCGAGGGCAAGAGCCTCGACGCCGTAGCCATGGTCGACTATTTGGCCGACCTCTGCGCGCGCTATCCGATCCTTTCGATCGAAGACGGCATGGCGGAAGACGACTGGGACGGGTGGGCGGCCTTGACCGCGCGCCTTGGTGCCGAGGTCCAACTGGTCGGCGATGACCTCTTTGTCACCAACCCGCTGCGCCTGGCCGACGGTATCGCCAAGGGGGTCGCCAATTCTATCCTCGTCAAGGTCAATCAGATCGGCAGCCTCAGCGAGACCCTCGAGGCCGTCGAGATGGCCCACAAGGCCGCCTACACGGCCGTCATGTCGCACCGTTCGGGCGAAACCGAGGATGCAACCATTGCCGATCTTGCCGTTGCCACCAATTGCGGGCAGATCAAGACTGGCTCTCTGTCGCGCTCCGACCGTTTGGCCAAGTACAACCAGTTACTGCGGATCGAGGAAGAGCTTGGCACGGCGGCGATCTATTCCGGACGCTCGCTTTTGCGTAAGTGACGGCGCAGGGTCTGTGTGGGTGCAATAAAATAATCGTGCTCAGTGTGCGGTTTTTCATTGACGCCGGGAATCCCATTATGATTCGATCCGGCCATGCCTCTTTTTCATGAAATCCGTAGCCGCGCGCGCCGGATCGCGCCTCAAGTGCTCGCTGCCTGCATGGTCGGTTATTTCGCTTTTCACGCGGTGCAGGGCGATCGTGGCTTCAACGCCTGGGTCAATCTCAAGCAGCGCATCAAGCAGGCGGAGGTCGCGAACGCGACCATTCTCGCCGAACGCCTGTTGCTGGAACGTCGCGTCGCCTTGTTGCGACCGGATAACCTCGATCCCGATCTACTCGAGGAGCAGGCGCGCGCGCTTTTGAGTTTCGGCCACGAAGACGACTATATCGTCATTCTGCCGCAGCGCTGACGGACTCTTTTCCCAACAATGGTGCGCCGCTGGGCCGCATTCTACTGCGCTCCAACAGGCGTTCGTCGCATAGATGCTCGGTTCGCCGGCCACTTGACCCTGAACGGTGTGATCCCCTTGGCATCTTCCGCAGGGCGGTTCGTCATGTAACGCGCTCAAATTAATTATAATCAAGTTAATAATTAAAAATATCAATGATTACAATATTTTGTACATACTTGCAAAATATCATGGTTAACCTTATGTTTGGTCCGCATCGGGGCGTGTAACAGCTCCATTGCATGTTGGCTGGTCACTTCGAGGGGCACCATGGTAAGCAAACGCACGACGGCCAGGAAAACAAGCGCCAAACGCAAGACCACGGGCAGCGAGGCCAGCACCGAAGAGCTCCTGCACTATTATCGCGAGATGCTCCTGATACGCCGCTTCGAGGAGAAGGCCGGCCAGATGTACGGCATGGGCCTGATCGGCGGTTTCTGCCATCTCTACATCGGTCAGGAGGCTGTGGTCGTCGGCATGGCGGCGGCCGCGGGCGAGCTCGACAGCGTTGTCACTTCCTACCGCGATCACGGCCATATGCTGGCCTGCGGCATGGAGCCCAAGGGCGTCATGGCCGAGTTGACGGGACGTGAGGGTGGCTATTCACGCGGCAAAGGCGGATCGATGCATATGTTCAGCCATGCCAAGCGATTCTACGGCGGGCACGGTATCGTTGGCGCCCAGGTGCCGATCGGCACGGGGATCGCCTTCGCCCACAAGTATCGCGGCGAAGACGCTGTCGCCATGGCCTATCTCGGCGATGGCGCGCTCAACCAGGGACAGGTCTACGAATCATTCAATATGGCCGCCCTTTGGAAGCTGCCGGTCATCTATGTCATCGAAAACAACAAGTATGGCATGGGTACCAGTATCGAGCGCTCTTCGGCGAAAAGCACCGAACTCTACAATCGCGGCCAGGCCTACGGTATTCCCGGGCAGCAGGTCGATGGCATGGACGTGCTCGATGTGCGCGAAGCCGGCCGCAAGGCTTGCGCGCATGCGCGCGGCGGCAAGGGCCCCTACATCCTCGAGATGATGACCTACCGTTACCGTGGTCATTCCATGTCGGATCCGGCCAAGTACCGCTCGAAGGAGGAAGTGCAGAAAACGCGTCAGGAGCGCGACCCCATCGAGCGCCTGCGCGGCATGTTGCTGGAACGCGACGATGTTGATGAGGCGCAGCTCAAGGAGCTCGATCGCGACGTCAAGGCGGTGGTCTCCGAAGCCGCCGATTTCGCCCAGACCAGCCCCGAACCGGATCCGTCCGAGCTCTACACCGATGTCTACGTGTCTGCCTGACGCGGCGCGGCGGACAACTCCGATCCTTCAATATCCTCCAACTTAGCGAAAAAACCGGAGTGATAGATGCCCATTGAGATTCTCATGCCGGCCCTCTCGCCGACGATGACCGAGGGAAAACTGGCAAAGTGGCTGGTCAAGGAAGGCGACGAAGTCGTCGCCGGCGATGTCCTCGCCGAAATTGAGACCGACAAAGCGACGATGGAAGTCGAAGCCGTCGATGAAGGCCGGGTCGGCCAGATCCTGGTCGCCGAAGGCACCGAGAACGTTCCGGTCAATCAGGCCATAGCGGTGATCCTGCTGGAAGGCGAGGAAGCCGGTGCGGCGGTGGCGCCGTCGGCCGCGCCGCCTGCGACGCCCGAACCCTCGGAGGCCCCCGCGGCACCGGCCGCCGCACCCTCGGCCCCTGCCGCGTCGGCCGTTGCGGCCGAAACCGAATGGGACGGAGCGACGGTCGAGTTGACGGTGCGCGAGGCCTTGCGCGATGCCATGGCCGAGGAAATGCGGGCCAATCCCGATGTCTTCCTGATGGGCGAAGAGGTGGCCGAGTATCAGGGCGCCTATAAAGTCAGCCAGGGCCTGCTTGACGAATTCGGCCCCGAGCGGGTCATCGATACGCCGATCACCGAACACGGTTTTACCGGCTTGGGTGTTGGCGCGGCCATGTTCGGGCTCAGGCCGATCGTCGAATTCATGACCTTCAACTTCGCCATGCAGGCCATCGATCACATCATCAACTCGGCGGCCAAGACGCATTACATGTCGGGTGGCCAGATTTCCTCGCCGATCGTATTTCGCGGCGCCAACGGTGCGGCCGCGCGGGTTGGAGCGCAACATTCCCAGTGTTACGCCAGTTGGTATGCGCATGTGCCCGGCCTGAAGGTCGTCTCGCCCTATTCGGCGGCCGACGCGAAGGGACTTTTGAAGTCGGCGATCCGTGACCCCAATCCGGTGATTTTCCTGGAAAACGAGATTCTCTACGGCCGCAGCTTCCCGGTTCCCGACAGCGCCGACTGGACCGTGCCGATCGGTAAGGCGAAGGTGCTGCGCCCGGGCGAAGACGTGACCATCGTCGCCTTTTCGCTGATGGTCGGGCGCGCCCTCGAGGCGGCCGAGACCCTGGCTGGCGAAGGTATTTCCGCGGAGGTCATCGATCTGCGCAGCCTGCGCCCTCTCGACACCGAGACCGTCGTCAATTCCGTCAAGAAGACGAACCGCCTGGTCAGTTGCGAGGAGGGCTGGGCTTTTGCCGGTATCGGCGCCGAATTGGCGGCGCTGATGATGGAGGCGGCTTTCGACTGGCTGGACGCGCCGGTTAAACGCATTGCCGGCGCCGACGTGCCCATGCCCTATGCCGCCAACCTTGAAGTCCTGGCACTGCCACAGACGGCAGACATCGTCGCCGGGGCCAAAGAAGTCTGCTACCGCAGCTGACCGCGTGACGCCCCGGGGGAGTACCACGAATGCCGATCAACATATTAATGCCCGCGCTCTCGCCAACCATGACGGAAGGCACCTTGGCGAAATGGATGGTCAAGGAAGGCGACGAGGTCGCGAGTGGCGACATCCTGGCCGAGATCGAAACCGACAAGGCGACCATGGAAGTCGAAGCCGTCGATGAAGGGCGGGTCGGTAAGATTGTCGTACCCGACGGCAGCGAAGGGGTCGCGGTAAACGCCGTTATCGCTGTATTGCTGGAAGAGGGCGAGGATGCCAGCGACATCGACGCGGCCGCTTCTTCGGCGCCAGTCACGCCGCCCAAGCCCACCGAGGCTTCCGCCGAGCCGGCTGCGGCGCCTGCCGAACCGACTCCGGCCGAAACGACCCCGGCCAAGTCGGACACCGCCCCGGCCGCCGGTGCCGGAGGTGGCGAGCGCATCTTCGCCAGCCCACTGGCGCGGCGCTTGGCGGGACAGGCCGGCATCGAGCTGGCGGCGCTTAGCGGCAGTGGACCGCACGGGCGGATCGTCAAGCGCGATGTCGAAGCCGCC
This sequence comes from Kiloniellaceae bacterium, assembly GCA_021776145.1. Taxonomy (GTDB): domain Bacteria; phylum Pseudomonadota; class Alphaproteobacteria; order Kiloniellales; family Kiloniellaceae; genus JAJFGM01. The sequence continues at coordinate 6,829 of JAJFGM010000333.1, forward strand.
ACGGCAGCAGGCGTAACGGGCGGCGCGGCGGGTGCCATTAGTCCCTTGGCGGAGAGCATGGCGCGGCAAGCCGGCTTGTCGCTCGACGGATTGCGCGGCAGCGGCCCAGGAGGGCGCATCGAAAAGCAGGACGTCGAGGCGGCCTTGGCCAGCGCCGCGTCAGGTGCCAAGCCAGCCGCCAAGGCGGCCAAGCCCGCCGCGGCGCCGAGCGGCCCCGGCGCCCGCGAGATGGCGGATTTGCTGGGCATGGAGTACCGTATCGAGGCGCTGTCGATGATGCGTAAAACCATTGCCCGGCGACTGACGGAATCGAAGCAGTCGGTGCCGCACTTCTACCTCACCGTGGAGTGCGAGATCGACAAGTTGCTGGCCCTGCGCAAGGACCTCAACGGCCGTTCGGACGCCTATAAGATCTCGGTCAACGACTTCGTCATTCGTGCCGTTGCCCTATCCCTGAAAAAGGTGCCGGCGGCCAACGCGTCGTTCGATCCCGAGGGCCTTCTCTACTACGAACACGCCGATGTTTCGGTTGCGGTGGCAACGCCCGAGGGACTCATCACGCCGATCGTCAAGGCCGCCGAAAACAAGGGTCTGGCGGCGATCTCCCGGGAAATGAAGGATCTCGCCTTGCGCGCCCGCGACGGCAAACTGCAGCCGAAGGAGTATCAGGGCGGCACATTCTCGATTTCCAATCTCGGCATGTTCGGCGTCAAGGAGTTTTCGGCCGTCATCAATCCGCCGCAGGGCTGTATCCTTGCGGTCGGTGCCGGCGAACAGCGCGCCGTGGTCAAGGACGGTGCGCTGGCGGTCGCGACGGTGATGAGTTGTACGCTGTCCGTCGATCATCGCGTTGTCGACGGCGCCGTCGGTGCCGAGTTCCTCGCCGCCTTCAAGGCGTTGATCGAGGAACCGCTGACCATGCTGCTATAAGCGCCGTTTCGGCGCGCCTGCGAGGAAAGATCGGATATGGCGGAAGAAAAATTCGACCTGGTTGTTGTCGGCGCGGGGCCCGGCGGCTACGTCGCGGCGATCCGCGCCGCCCAACTTGGCATGAAGGCGGCGATTGTCGAAAAGACCCACCTTGGCGGCATCTGCCTCAATTGGGGCTGCATTCCGACAAAGGCGCTGCTGCGCTCGGCCGAGATCTACCACTACATGAAGAACGCCGGTGACTATGGCTTGAGCGCCGAAGGCGTCGGCTTCGACCTGGCAAAGATCGTCAAGCGTTCGCGTACGGTCGCGCGCCGCCTGAACTCGGGCGTTGGGCACCTGTTGAAGAAGAACAAGGTCACCGTGTTCGACGGCGAGGCCCGCCTGCAAGGCCCCGGCAAGGTCGAGGTCGGCAAGGATGGCAAGACGGTGGCGACCCTAACGGCACCGCACATCCTGCTTGCCACCGGCGCCCGCGCCCGCACGCTGCCTGGCCTTGAACCTGACGGCAAGCTGGTCTGGACTTACATGGAAGCCCTGGTGCCCGAGGTCATGCCGAAATCCCTGCTGGTCGTCGGATCTGGGGCCATCGGTATCGAGTTCGCCAGTTTTTTCCTCAACCTCGGCGCCGAGGTGACGGTGGTCGAGGTCCTGCCGCAGATTCTTCCGGTCGAGGACGAGGAAATCGCCGCCACGGCCCGCAAGCAGTTCGAAAAACAGGGCATGAAGATCGTCTCCGGCGCCAAGGTCACGAACCTCAAGAAAGGCACCGACGAGGTCACCGTCACAATCGAGGACGGCAAGGGCAAGACGTCGGAAATCACCGTCGAGCGGGTCATATCGGCGGTCGGCGTGGTCGGCAATATCGAAAACCTCGGCCTCGAGAGCACAAAAGTGGCGACCGATCGCGGCTGCATCGTCGCCGACGAGTTTTCGCGCACCGCCGAACCGGGGATCTATGCCATCGGCGATGTCGCCGGGCCACCGATGTTGGCGCACAAGG
>JAJFGM010000334.1 GCA_021776145.1 Kiloniellaceae bacterium
CGGAGCCGTTCACGCAAAGATTGCCAATCCAGGATGGAGAGCCAGATCGGTATAAAGACATTAGACAAGTATGGTTAATAGAGGGTTAAGAAAAATCTCATTTCGGCCGCAGAGAGTTTATGTACTGCCAGGCTTGATTACCCGGCACAACGGCGCCAAGCGATGACGTCTCGGTATCCAATAGTGGAAGGTGTTGTGTACGACTCAAAAAAATCGAGTCGCCGCGCCGCCAATAGAGAAACATTCGGGCCCGGGTCCATTCACGGTGTTCGATTCCACCGAACCGGCGCGCCGCGGCGCGATCCGGCAAGCCACTTGCAAGTCAGCCACACATGAAAAGAGGGGGCGGGTTACCCCGCCCCCTTAAAGGCAGACATGCTTTGCAGACAGGAAGACGATCAGAAGCTGATCTTCATGCCAACGACACCGACGATGCCTTCTTGTTCGTCGGAAGCCTCATCTTCCCATTCGGCCCAAATTCCGCTGACACTTCCCTTGATGCCCGGTCCAATCGCATAGGAAACGCCGGCCTCGATTGAGTCCAGCTCGTCCTCATTGCTGTTGGCCACCAGGCCCTCGACCTCACTGTGGAAGTAGGTCGCACCGACCGCCCAGGGTCCGGTCGCGTAGCTGACGCCGAGGTCATAGCCAATACCGTCGACCGACTGGCCACCGATCAGGCGTTCGGAATCTTCGAGCGCAAATGAACCGCCTACCGTGAAGCCGGCAAAGCCGATGTTCAGACCACCACTCCACTGCTCAATCGACTCGTCTTGGGCAGCTGTCAGGTTGTCTGGGCCGGTGGCGCGGCGGAAACCACCGGCAACCGCGACATTGACCGCGCCGAAGTCCTGCACGAAGTTGGCGCCGACCGACAACACGTCGTTGATTTGCGTGTTGTCGTCCGAGATCAGGCCCTGCGCACCGTCGCCAGTACCGTTGCCCGACGTACCCGTGACCGGCACCCAGCTGGCGGCAATCTGGAAGCCGGAGAATCGCGGCGAGTAATAGGTGATGCCGTGGTTGTCGTTGCCGATGTCGACATAGGTCGACAGGGTCGGTGTACGGAAGCCGGAGCTGCCGACGTGACCCGGAGGTGCCGGGATAAAGGTCGTGATCCAGCCGGAGTTCAAGGGAACGCCGACGTTCGGGGCAGCATACTGCATCATGTAAGCGGCGGTGTTCTCGCCACCGATCACGAAGCGGCCGAAACTGCCAGAGACGAAAGCGTAGTTTTCGTCGATCTGGTCACCCGACTGGAAGGCTTCCAGCTCGATCTGGACACCGAAGGTGATGCCGTTGTCGAGCGTGGTCGAGCCCTTGAAGTGCACTTCGCCGTCGGCGAAAAGGCCCGAATTGTGGATATCGCGAGTTTCGGCGGCGGACTCATCGACGTCACCGACACCGAAATAGGTGTTGTAATACCCACCGAGACCGAGCGTGACGCCCTCCTCGGCTGCGGCCGGCACAGCGGCCAGGACGCCGGCAGCCACCAGTGCCGTGGTGCCGTATAAAGACTTTCTCATTTCTTGCCCCTCTCCAGGAAGTGCCCCACGGTCCCCCCGCAAGGCCGGTTCACACGAAGCCAATCATTCATCCGGCCGCACTGTCTTGGTTGCCGCTGCACCATAACTTTCGACCGACCGGTCCTAAACACATTTCAGCAATCGAACGTGTTGAAATCGGAAGGCCTTACGACCTTCATCGCCATCATTCATTCCATGGTTTGATCGGTCAAGCGAAGCCGGAACACAGTGTGGTCAAGCGGTTTCACACTGCTGTGATAAGTCCGTGAATTCAGCTAATTCAATGTATTAATGTGTTTTATCAGAATAGATCAAACTGCCAGATCTCCGCACACCCGATCCTGGTGAAATATAAAACAGGGGAATTTTCATTTTTCCAGACCATATCGTCCTTATTAACTAGAACGGAATACCCGCAGGCCTTAGGAGCTACGAATTGAACAGCTTACAATTCGCTCCAGAGACCCGGCTCACACAGCCTCGGTATTCCGTGCAAACAACGGATAGACTCTGACACGAGAGGCAGATCATCGGCATTGCACGCATTTGCAGTTGAGGCCAAGCGGTCTGCCGTGGCGACCCGCTGCTTCGGAACCCGGGCCACAAGGACATAGCTCACTTTCGACAGGCCCGATTCGCCTTATCGACCGCATGGCAGCCTTGCAAAGCCACCAATTGACCGAACCGCGGCCACGCCCTACCCCTTGTCCCATGCGAGAACAGACAGTAGAGAAAAGTCGCCGGACCGCGGATCGGGGTCGAGATCGGAGTCGGTTTGGTCTGACGCCGCGTCGCGCAGCCCTGTTGCTGCTTTTCATCGCACCTGCGCTTTTTGCCAGCAACATGCTGGTGGCGCGCGCCACCGCCGATATCATTCCTCCCATTGCATTGGCCTTCTGGCGCTGGGCAATCACCTTGGCCCTGCTTCTACCTTTCGCCGCCAAGGCGCTTTGGCGACAGCGGCGTACCCTGCGCCACGAGTGGCCGGATCATCTGCTGCTCGGCACACTCGGCATGGGCGTCTGCGGCGCCTTTGTTTACATCGGTGCGGACAGCACGACGGCGACGAACATCGGTCTCATTTATGCCGCGGCGCCAATTCTCATCGTTCTCATGGCACGCGCTTTCTACGGCGAGACACTTAGCCTCCGCCAAGGACTGGGCGTGGCTCTCAGCCTCGTGGGAGTGTGCATAATTCTGTCCCGCGGCAACCCCTTGCTGTTCTTCGGCCTTGAATTTGTGGCCGGCGACGGTTGGATCGTCGCCGCGATGGCCGCCTGGGCGCTCTATTCCGTATTGTTGCGCCATCGGCCCAGCCGCCTGCCAGTGATGGCGCGGCTGGCGGCAATTACCGCCGGTGGGGTCGTGGTACTGCTTCCCTTTCACATAGCGGAATCCTGGTCCGGCGCGGTGCCCCATCTCGATGCAACGACAGTATCCACCGTTCTGTTCCTTTCTGTGGTCGCATCGTTCGGCGCCTACCAGGCCTACGCCCGCGTCCAGGGCGTGCTTGGCGCCGGACCGACCGGCCTTATTCTCTACCTGGCTCCGCTCTACAACGCCGTACTCGCCTACATTCTGCTCGGCGAAACATTGGAGGCCTATCACCTCATCGGCGCGCTCATGGTATTGCCCGGGATCTATCTGGCGACACGCAATCTCCAGGACCGATAGCTGTTCGTCGAAGTCGCGACAGAACTTTGCCACGCCGCGCGATTGCCCTAGAATTCGCCACCTTCCCGGCGCCACGAACGCACCGCCAAATTCACCCGAAAGGCCAGAATGAACAGCCGCCAAGACGATGGACTCGGTCGCTGCGGCTGGGTCGGGCACGAGCAGATCTACATCGACTATCACGACCAGGAATGGGGCGTCCCGGTCTATGACCACCGTCAACTCTTCGAAAAGTTGATCCTGGACGGATTCCAGGCTGGATTGTCGTGGCTCACCATCCTTAAGAAGCGGGGCAACTTCCAGCGGGCGTTCGATGGTTTCGAACCGGAGGTCATCGTTGACTACGATAACCGCAAAGTGGAGTCCTTGATGTCCGATGCCGGCATCGTTCGCAATCGCGCCAAGATCGAAGGCAGCATCCGCAATGCCCAGGGCTGGCTGCGCATCATGCAGCGACCGGGCGGGTTTTCGACCTTCCTCTGGGACTTTGTAGACGGCACCCCTTGTGTCAACCATTGGCGCGAGCTATCGCAGGTGCCCGCCGAGACCGAGGTATCGCGGGCCATGTCCAAGGCCCTGCGCGCCGAGGGATTCACCTTCGTCGGCCCGACGATCTGCTATGCCTTCATGCAGGCCGTCGGCCTGGTCAACGACCACACGCTCGGCTGCTTTCGCCACGGCGAGGTCCAGCGGGATTGAGGCTAGGCCCTTCGCGCCGCCAGGGCGGTGACCAGGGCCAGAAGCATGACCGCGGCGGCGCCATAAAACAGGCCGCTGGCGTGGCCATGATCGATGAGCCAGCCGAACAGGACCGGCGCCAAGGCACCGCCGACGTTCAGGCCCATGGTCACAAATCCGAAAGCGGTGCCGACACTGCCGGCCGGCACGATGGCCCGCACCATCATGTCGCGCGAGGGTCGGATGGCGCCCTGCGCCGCGCCGACGACGACAAGCACCAGTACGACCATGACCAACGGCAATCCGGCGGCGCCGAGCAGACACAAAAGGGCCGCGCTGAGGCAAAAGCCGAACGTGAGGATGAGCTCGAAGCGTCGAGTCTTGTCGGCCAACAGCCCGCCGAGCAGCACTCCCAACGCCGAGGCCGTGAGAAAGGCCGTCAAGCCGGCGTTGGCGAATTCCAACGGCGCCGCATAGATTTCGATCAGGGCCACCACGGCAAAACTGTTGATGCCGCTGGTGGCAAGCGCCGTCAGCACCATGTAGAGAAAGAACAGGAGCAGCGGCGGCGCTAAGAGGAAGCGCACCTTGCTGGCTGGCATCGGGGCGGGGGCGGTTTGGTCTTGCTCGAGCGCCGGGTTACCGTCAAGCACCCCGCCGGCGGCAAAGATGGCCAAGGCCACCGCCAGACCGACTAGGCCGACGAGGACCAGCGCCATCCGCCAATCCCAAAGCGCGGCAAGGAAGGCCATGCTGGCCGGTGCCACGGCCCAACCCAGGTGGCCGCCGAAGGTATGCAGACTATAAGCACGGCCAAGGCGAGCCGGATTGATACGGGCGGTCATGATCGCATAATCGGCGGGGTGGAAGACCGCGTTGCCGACACCCAGTAGGACCATCACCATCAGCAGGGTCTCGTATCGCGTCGTCAGGCCGGCCAGGACGACGGCGCCGCTCATCACGGCACAGCCCAGGGCCAGAATACGCCGCGCGCCGAGGCGGTCGACAAGGACACCCACAGGCACTTGCGTTAGTCCGGTGGCAATACTTGCGACGGTCAAGAGCAAGCCGAGCTGCGCGTAGCTTGTTCCGAACTCGGCCTTCAACAGCGGAAAGAACGGCGGCAGGGCGATGACGTAAAAGTGCGCCAGAAAGTGGCCGGAGCCGACAAGGCCAAGCACCCCGAAATCGCTGCGCAGCGCCGGCGCGGAGCTGTCTATGGCCACGTTGCTACGAGCGCCTGCGGCCCAACCACAGGCGGAGCAACCAGATTGGAACAACGACAACCGCGCCCACGAGCACATAGGCCCAAGCCCAGCCGACGAAGGATTCGCCCCAATTGAACGCTTTGACCGCGGTCGTGCGCGCACCCTCGAGCAGGTCACCCGGGCTGAGGTCAAAGTAGGTCATCGCCAGTCCAACCGCCAAGGAGGCGAGGAACAGCTTGACGACAACCGAAAGAGTGCGCCGGGGCATGGCCTTCAAGGGAAACCTATCCCGACTTGAATTCGTCGAGTTTCTTGTCGGTGTTGAATTGGCTGAGCGAATAGACCGCCCAGATCGCCGCCGGCACCCAACCGATGAGGGTGATCTGCAGAATTAGGCAAATTACACCGGCAATTGGCCGACCAACCGTGAAAAACAGCAGCCAGGGCAGCAACAGGGCAATAATCAACCGCATGGATTTCCTCCTTCGTTTGGTATGTCCTACACGAAGGTATCCTGATCGTCTCTGACTTTTCACACAATCTGGGGAAATCACCTACCATCGGCCAAGCAGCCGTGGTTCAAATCGGCCCCCTGGGCGAAAACCCTGGCAGACTAAGCCGCCGACAGCATCGCTGACACGAGAACATCGCTGACAGAAGTCAGGAACGCTCCAGCTTTGGCGTGTCGCCGTCGCTCTTGCCGAGCGCGGCCGGTTTGAAGGCATCGCGAAAACTGGCGCTTTTTGGCAGCGGCTCGCTGGGCTTGCCGCCGAAGAGCCGCGCCAAAACCCCGAAGACCCGCCTTATGCCGCGCCAGATCTTTGGCAACATCCAGATCGCCAGCACCAGAAAGACGACCAGCAGGGCGAGAAAAACGGTTGGCTGGTAAATCGCCGTGCCGAGTCCGGCCAGCACCAGGATATCCTCGGTCACCGAGGCGCCCCAATTCGAAAATGGTTCCGGCGACGTATTGATCAGCACGCGAGTCCCTGATTTGACACCGTGGCTGACGGTCGCCAAAGCGCCGCCGGCGATTAGCGCCGCAACTTCGGCGGCCGGGCTGACGTCGCCGATGGCGCCCGCCGCGAGGATGGCACCGGCTGGAATGCGGATGAAGGTATGCAGGGTGTCCCAAGTGGTATCGACACCGGGCACCTTGTCGGCGAAGAACTCGACGACGTACATGAAACAGGCGGCCATGATAACCATGGGATCGGCAAGAACTTCGAGACCGGGCGGCAGCGCGAGATTGCCGGTCGCGCCAAGAATGCCCAAGGTCGCCAGCGTGGCATAGAGATTGATGCCGCTCGCCCAGGCCATACCCATGGAAATGGCAATGGTCTCTACGATGCCCAAATCATCCTCCCTAAGCAGCCGAATTGACGCCGATGCTCAAAAAAACATGGGACCTTTGGCGCCGCTTGCAAGGTGATCGGCCGTCATGTCCGGGCGACCGGACCAAAGCAAGCCACACCTCTCCCTTGAATTTCAATAGCTTACCATCAAGTCTTGGGGCTGGCTGTAGGTATTAATACGAGCCAACGCGCATACCACTCGGCAACCGGCGCTCACGCGATTATGCTCGTTCAAATATTGATTTTGGACGACTTTTCTACCTAAAGAAGAATTTTCATACCACCGTGCGGCGAACACAGCTTCGAATGAACCTGTCGGGGGCGGCAGCCAGGATTGCCACCGCCCCCAAAACAGATATTCGGATATTGTGGGCAGGCAAGCCCTCAGTGCCCTGATCCTGAAACTCGTACCATTGAGTCTCAGGATCGTTAGGACACTCAAAATAGGAATTCAGCGTGATGCAGGCCCAGTGGTCCGGCTCAATCGACGAACCGAACCACTGGAACATCTCACTAGAAACTGAGTTTCATACCGACGATGCCGACGACACCGTCTTGCTCGGCACCGGCTTCGTCTTCCCACTCGGCCCACATGCCGCTGACGCTACCCTTGATGCCCGGGCCAATGGCGTAAGCAACACCGACGTTGACCGCATCGAGCTCGTCTTCGCCAGACGTGGCGACGAGACCCTCGACTTCACTGTGGAAGTACGAGCCGCCGACGCTCCACGGGCCAGTGCCATAGCTGGCACCCGCCGTGTAGCTGATACCGTCGACCGACTGGCCGGCGATCAGGCGTTCGGAGTCTTCAAGCGCGAAGGAGCCGCCCACCGTGAAACCGGCAAAGCCGACGTTCAAGGCGCCGCTCCACTGCTCGATCGACTCGTCCTGGGCAGCCGTCAGGTTGTCCGGACCACTGGCGTGGCGGAAACCACCGGCAACCACGACGTTGACCGCGCCGAAGTCCTGCACGAAGTTCGCGCCGACCGACAACACGTCGTTGATCTGCGTGTCATCGTCCGAGATCAGGCCCTGCACACCGTCACCTGTACCGTTGCCGGCCGTACCCGTGACAGGCACCCAGCTACCCGCGATCTGGAAGCCGGAGAACCGCGGCGAATAGTAGGTGATGCCGTGGTTGTCGTTGCCGATGTCGACATAGGTCGACAGGGTCGGCGTGCGGAAGCCCGAGCTGCCGACGTGACCCGGAGGCGCCGGGATGAAGACGGTGATCCAGCCGGAGTTCAAGGGAACGCCGACGTTCGGGGCACCATACTGCATCATGTAAGCGGCGGTGTTCTCGCCACCGATCACGAAGCGGCCGAAGCTGCCGGAGACGAAAGCATAGTTTTCGTCGATCTGATCACCCGACTGGAAGGCTTCCAACTCAAGTTGGACACCGAAGGTGATGCCGTTGTCGAGCGTGGTCGACCCCTTGAAGTGGACTTCGCCGTCGGCAAAGATTCCGGAATTGTGGAAGTCACGGGTTTCCGTGCTGGCTTCATCGATGCTGCCAACACCCAAGTAGGTGTTGTAGTAACCACCGAGGCCGAGCGTAATGCCCTCCTCGGCCATGGCCGGCGATGCGGCCAAAGCGCCGGCAGCCACCAGTGCCGTGGTGCCGTACAGAGACTTTCTCATTACTTGCCCCTTTTACTGAGTGTCCCGCGGGGTCCCGCAAGGACGGTTCACACGAAGCTAGACAACAATCCGGCCGCACTGTCTGGGTAGCCGCTGCACCAGCATCCTGACCGACCGGTCCTAAATACATTCCAATAATCATATTTGTTGGAATGCAATTGCCTTCACAAACGCTCCGAATTGCGACCGCAATATCACAACATTTCAAAGCACACGACGACAGAGAATCGTCGCGCGCCCGTGAAGGCGTTGTGAACAATTGCATTTAGCTATGACAATGTGAAGTTAGAAGAAGCCGCTGCACACGAACAATTGATCGAGAACAATTATATTCAATTAATTACATGTGACGATATTACCGCTGGTTCATTAATTTATAAATGCGTTAATTCGAATATGTAAAATGTGCATCGCCTGCGGTTTCAGACTTCTGGACACATCGGTATCACCGCCCTTTTGTCGATGCCGAGGCTAGCCGCGCTTACATCCTCTTGGAGTGGGGATAGCACAACACGAACTGATGCTCGGCAAGCCGGCGCGCCGATCGGACTCGACCAACGACAATGCCTCCAGCCGCATCCGCGGCCGTGACAGTCAACGGTAATAGACGTGTCGACCGATCTGGACGGTGCGTTGGCGCTTGACATTCCAGGGCACCGCGATTGAGGTGCTGTGGAAGTAGAGCGCGCCGTTGGTCGGATCGCTCAAGCGATAACCCGAACCCAAGAGCACGCGTGCGACCTGCAGTGCCTGATCCCAGGCCGTTGCCTCGCGCGGCCGGTCGCTTTTGCCATCACACCACCAGGAGAACTGGCACGGCGGAGTCTCCCCGCCTTCAAAGACGACCTTGCACACACTCTTTGGGAAACCTTTGTGGGCGACGCGATTGAGGACCACCGCCCCCACCGCGATCATTCCGCTACGGCCCTCTCGGCGCGCCTCCCAATAAAGCGTCAAGGCCATACAGCGAATTTCCTTCGCCACGCTGGCTTCCGCGGCTCGGCTGGATGAGGTCCACACCAGGGCAAGGAGGAGGGGCAAGGTAAAGACGAGCGCCAAAGGCGCGGCGGGCCCTCCAGCCGATCCAGCAGCATCTGCACGACATGGCGGCGCACCTCTGCCAAACCACGCTCTTACACCCTTTAACACGCGCGTATTCAACATCACCATCTCGAGCCCTCAACTTGCGATGTTGGCTCGCCCCACCAGGTGAAAATGGGTTCTTATGGCCAACTTACGACGACGAAACAGATCACTTGACAGTCGATTAAACGCTTTCCGCGAAATTGCCAAGTATGCGGCGGCCCGCAGGTGACAGGCAGGCATCGGGGATTTATGGAATGCGATCCGTCGGTTCGCCGGATTGCGGTATCCTGCGGCATGACCAGCGTGCCAAAGGCAAGCGGCGCGCCTATGGTCGAGCGTGCGTTCATATCGGATCGAGAGGGTTTATCGATGCAGCCAAAAGTGCAGTTTCTCGCCACCTTGAGGCCAGTCCTGGAAACAATCGGCAGCCAGCAGCTCGACGCCGGTCTTGATGTACAGTTGAATCGGGATTTCCCGCCCGGAAGCCCTGTTTTCGAAGACATTCGCGAAGCATGCCGGGCCGGCGCGGAAGACGGCTGGATGCAGCTGCAAGGTGATGCCAGCCGCCGTGGCGCGCGGGTCATCGAACCGGCCGCCGAGAGCGCCGGCCTGAGCGTCGATGTCGTCGAACTGGCCGATATCGTCGGACCACATCATCGCCACCCCGGCGGCGAAATCTGCGCCGTGCTGCCGGTCACCGCCGGCGCCCGTTTCGATGGCCGGGGAGAAGGCTGGACCGTCTACCCGCCGGGATCGGAGCATTGGCCGTCGGCCGAGGGTGGGCGCCTGCGGGTAATGTTCTTCCTGCCAGGCGGCGTCATCGAATACACCGACCGGGTGGCGTCACTTGGCTCTGGCTCCGCCTCCGAGTGAACGCGGCGACAGGGCTCAGCGGTCCGTGGCCGGGCCAGCGGCCTGCTGGACCTCCTCGATCAGAGGCTGTACGGCGCCGGCAACAGCTTCCTTCTGCTCTTCCGTCAACGCCCGCCCGCCAGGCGTGTCGGCGATTCGCACCGTGACCTCGCGGTGCGCGAACTTGATGCCTTCCTTTTCGAAGAGCTCGCGGATCTTTGAATAGACCATTTTTCGGGCGACGAACTGGTCGCCGGGTCGGGTCATAAACTTGACCCGGATGATCATCGCCGAGTCCTCCATCTGGTACACGCCCTGGGATTTCAGGGGCTGCAGAAAGTCGCCGCCAATCTCGGGATCCTCAAGCAGCTCCTGCCCCAGGTTCTTGATCAGCTTGCGGACCTTCTCGACGTCGGTGTCGTAGGTCACGCGCAATGGCAGTTTCATCATCACCCAGTCGCGCGAATAGTTGGTCAAATGCAGGATCTCGCCGAAAGGCACGGTGTGCAGCGGCCCCTTGTGGTGACGCAATTGCATGGAACGGATGGAAATCTTCTCGACGTTGCCCTTGACGCTGCCGATATCGATGTACTCGCCCTTGCGAAACGCATCGTCCATCAGAAAAAAGGCGCCGGAAAAAATATCGCGGATCAGGGTCTGTGCGCCAAAGCCAATGGCCAGGCCGATGACTCCGGCACCGGCAAAGAGCGGCGCGATGTCGACCCCCATTTCCGAGAGGACGACCATTCCCGAGATGACGGAGATGACGATGAGCAAGAAGTTGCGCAGCAATGGCAGCAAAGTGGCTACGCGCGAGGCGGCCGAGGCGCCCCCCTCTTCACCCGGCTCGGGTTCCTCGATGCCGCCTTCCGCTTCGATCTTCCGGTCGATGGTGATCTTGACCGCCTGAAAACCCAGGTAGGACAAGGCAATGATAATCAGGATCTGCGTCAGCCCATGAAATGAACTGCCTTTCGCCGCCAGGCCGGCGCCCCAGAGATCAAGGATCATCCACAAGGCGAAGATAACGATGAGCATGCCCGCGGCATGTTGAAAAAGGGCTTTGAAGCTGCCGCCGACGCCCGTCGGTTCGGCCTCCTGATCGGCGCTCCCCTCCAACTCTGGCGCAATGCTCTCGCCATGCCCGCCGGGCCTTTCGCCGGCAAGCTTGTCCGCCGGCATTTTCCGTGCCGTGAAGATCCACTCGATCGCGAGAAGCGTAAGTGCGTTCAGGGTAAGCGCACCAAAAACGATGAGGATCGGCATTACCACCAGGCCCAGCGCGTTCGGCAGGTCGAGCACCAGGCGTGTCGCCGTCGCGGTCCAGGCCAGCACCAGATAGACAGTGGCCATGATGTGCCAAGTCGACGCGACGAATCTCAGGAAAAGGCCCTTTTCCTCTCGCGGACCGAAGCCGAGGATCATGTTGGCGACCGCGCGGCGCTGCGATCCGACCAAGACCACCAGCAATACCGTCGACAGGAACGTCGAGCCCAGCAGACTTAGCAAATGGGCGTTGCGATTGAGGCCAAGCGCGTCCATCCACTCGCAAAGACCGGCTGTCACCGTGGTGATGGCGAGCACGGCGAGCAGGCTTCCGTGGAACCTCTTGGCCTCGGCGTCGGAGAGGTTGAGCAGACGATGGCTCGGCGTATCGACGGCCAGCAGATTGCCGAAAAAGATTGTCAGGGCGCGCAGGAAACCGACAGCAGCTATGACCGTCAATCCGGTGGCCCGAACATGTTGCTGTCCAGTGTCCAGAGCCAGAAGGATCAACAGCGCAACGCCGATCTGAATCGCCAAGCCGACAAACTGCATGAACCCGCGCAGCAGCAAATAGGCGATCTTCTCGGCGTCATTCCGCGGCTGTGAATTGAAGAGGTACTGAAAATGCGGTCGGCCCCAAAGATGGAACAGGCGCTCGGCGCCCAGACCGACAAGCAGAAAAACCGCGACCCAGGCGGCGGCCACCAACGGCCAACTCAAAGCGCCCGCCGGGTCGTGGCTTTGGATCTTGTCGAAAACCCGACCGAAGAACTCTGGCGACTCGGCAAGGATTGCCCCAAGCTCGGCGCGCGCCGCCAAGGCGCGGGCTTGAATTTGGGCCATCTCACCGGGCTGGCCGGCAACGTTTTCCGGATCGGCGCCGAGCACGCCGGGCGCGACTTCAATGACAACGACCCGGGCGCCCGCCTCGCGGGCCCGCTCCAGCAGCGCCTGCAATTCGCCGGCGTCGGCCGCAGTCAACGACTGTGCCGAAGCCGCGGCGGCGAACAGCACTACGCACAGCGAAACAAGGACTGGAGCCAAAGCTCGCGTGATCATCGGACCGTACTCCCCATTCGCTTGATCGAATGTGTCATCTTGGGGTGAAAAATGCCGCATGGCAAAGGCCGCAAGCGTCCGAGCCACGGCATCGGTTTGCCGCGGTCGCGTCGACTACCGTCCTGCGAATTTGCGGTGGAAGACAAATCGGGGCGGCCAAACGCTGTGCTGGAGATCGGCTGGCCAGGGATTCGTGGAAAACCGGCCCCTCGCTTCCATTCACGACGAGGCTATGCCTCTTCCGCCACGCCACCATCGAGTTTGGCGGCGAGCGAGGCTTCGAGGAAAGCGTCGATATCGCCGTCCAGCACGCCCTGGGCGTTGCCTTTTTCGACATTCGTGCGCAGGTCCTTGACCATCTGGTAGGGTTGCAGGACGTATGAGCGGATCTGAT
>JAJFGM010000335.1 GCA_021776145.1 Kiloniellaceae bacterium
AGGCCTTCGATGACTGGGTCGAGCAGAATTACGCACCGGCGAACAAGGCGGAAACTTTGCGGGCCTATAGTGAAATCGAGCGCGGCACTTATGCGTGGATGTCGGAATATCTTAAAGAACTGGGATTCAAGGGACCCGTCACCGCTTACAACAACGGTAAATTGGTCCAGTCGCGAGTTGCCGGACAGCACGTCGAGCTGACCAGTGTCCATGCCTATTTCGATCATCCAAAAAACTTCATTCGCGAAGGGAACTATCAGGAGGGCGAGAGCTCGATAGCGGATCTTGTTTCTTACATCCGCTACATGGCGACCAGTCGTTTCGCCGGCCGGCCGTTCGTTGTCGATGAATACGATCACCCCTTTTGGAGTTCTTGGCGTCGTGAAGCCGGCCTTGTTTTGCCCGCCTACGCAGCCTTTCAAGATTGGGACGCGATATGCCGCTATAACAACCCGGTTGCCCTGCAGTACGATCCCCATGCGGAAGGTCGAGGGGCGGCCATCCATCCTTTTGGCGTGGGTTTGGATCCCGTGGCACGAGCAGGCGAGACACTGGCTGCGCTGCTGTTTCGAAGAGGCGATGTCAGTCCGGCTCGGCATCGCATCGCGCTCGATCTGACACCGCAATTCGTTTACAATAATGGCGGCGGTTGGCTGACCATGCCTGAGTATGTAAGCCGCTATGCCTTGCGATTTGCCGTCGCTCTACGCTGGAGAGAGTCCGGCAGATCTTCTCCGCAGAAAGATTCCAATTGGCAATTTGATAAGAACATTCGGGTCAATTTGCCGTGGCGGGCAAGGCGAATACCGGACTTCAAGCACTTGCTTCCGGATGGCAACAGGACCGATATCAGGCGTGGCATCTATCAAACCGATACCAATGAGATTTTCATCGACGGAAATGCCCGCAGGGCGACGGTGACCACCCGCCAAACCGAGGCCACGACATTTGACCGTGATTTGCCGGTTGAACTCGCTCACTTGACGGTTCACGAGGCCACTGGTCCGGCTTTGATTTCCGTGTCGGCGGTGGATGATCGCCCCATCAGTGAAAGCCGGCGCCTTTTGCTGATGTATGTAACCGACGCGTTGAATTCGGGCATGGAGTTCGAGAGCTCCGAGCGCCACAGCATCCGGCAGCTTGGGTCGCTGCCAGTGTTGATCAAGACCGGGCAGGCGAGGATTTCCCTGCGGCATTCGGCTCCAATGAAACTTAAACTCTTCGCCGTTGGCCTAAATGGCGAGCGTCACGAGCCACTGCCGATGCAGCGAACCGCGCAGGGGGTCACTTTCGTGCTGGATACCGCGATGCTGAAATCGGGCCCAAAGATCTATTTCGAGATGGTGGAGGTCGAATGAATCCGAGACGCTCGGGAGTTATGAATCGTTGTTTCATCCGATAAGCCGCCGCTGGGGTTGAATCTTGAAGCCACAGAACTTTCTCGTCGTCGGTACGCAGCGGACTGGCAGCAGCGCCATCGGTGAAATGATGGGGCTCCATCCTGACATCGCGTGTGGTTGGGAATGGACTCAACGTGCCAATTGGCTGCGCAAGATTCGGATTGCCGAGGCCAGCTTGGCGGGGAACTTCGCAGTTCTGGACCCGCACAACCGCCAGCATATCGAGCGGGTCTATTCGGGCCAGGAACGTTGGCTCGGGTTCCGTCGGTTGTTCCGTTCATCGAACAAGTGGATCCTGCATCCGCGCATTTCTCCGCCGCTTTGGCTCGATCGCTTCGAATCGCATCTCCAGTGGTTCAAGAGACGCACCGACATACGTTTCGTTCATATCGTGCGCCGCGATAACGTTGAGTGGATCAAATCGAAAGAGCTCTCGCGGATTACGCAGGCCTACACACATCAAGAATACCCCGACGATCTGAAAGTATCGATCTCGCTCGCCGAGGCCACGGCGCGTCTGCAGTCCAAACATTATGTCGATGAAAAACTGTCGGCGCTGTCGGCAAGCAATCAGTACCTTAGGGTCAACTACGAGGACTTCAAGGCCGACAGTTCGCGGGAGCTGCATCGAATCATGGAGTTTCTGCAATGCGACCCGAGTCTTCTACCGGTCGAGCAAGGCCGATTGAAGCCGCAGTCGCGCGGCGATGCTTCCAACTACATCCGCAACTTCGATGCGTTGGTAAGCCAACTGAACGAGAAGAATCTGGACAAGTCTTGCGTGTAACACAGGAACGGTCCGGTGCTGTGAAGGTCCACTGGAAGGGTGCGCCGGCAAGATGCGGCTTGTGCGGGAGCATTGGTGAACCAAGGCAGCCGGCATGGCTGTTTTGCTCGGTGAAATGTGGGCAATTGACTTGGCATGTATTGGGTGGGTAAGAACCAACGATGACGACACGCATGGTCGGGTTTTTATGCCGCGACAGCGGGTTGGCGGCACATCGCTTGTCCGGGTTCATGGATGACCTCGACGAGGCGACGCGCGGCGATTTCGTCGTACTGAGCCATCCGGCGAATGAACCGGTGGTCGCGGTGGCGGTTTCGCAAACTTCCCTCCCGTCCGTGCAAACCGCGGTCAGTGCCGACGGATCCTTCGCTGTCGTCGACGGCGTGTTTCACAACGCCGCGGAAATCTGGCGGGGCGACGGCGATACCGAAACTGGCAACGATGCCGAACAGCTTCTGGGTGCCTATCGCCGGCAGGGCGGCACAGCTTTCGATGATCTCGACGCCAGCGCGGTTTGCGCGATTTGGGACGCCGCTGATCGCAAGCTTCTGCTGTCGCGCGACACGATCGGCAATGTGCCCGGATTTTATGCCATCGACGAAGAGGGGCTGGTCTGGTCTTCCGACTTGTCGAGCGTTGTCGCGGTCACGGGTGCGGCCGAAATCGACCGCGCCA
This sequence comes from Kiloniellaceae bacterium, assembly GCA_021776145.1. Classification (GTDB taxonomy): domain Bacteria; phylum Pseudomonadota; class Alphaproteobacteria; order Kiloniellales; family Kiloniellaceae; genus JAJFGM01. Next base: position 2,863 of record JAJFGM010000335.1, read on the forward strand.
GCCTTGACCAGTACCTCGGTGCCGGTTTCGTGCCATCGCCGATGACCATGTTCGCCAGTATCCGCAGTCTGCAGCCGGCCGAACTGTTGGAGGTTTCGGGACAGGGTGATATCAAGTCAAGATGCTGTTGGCGCCCGACTGGTCGGCCGCGGTTGCGACTATCGGTCGAGGAGACCACCGAAGAACTGAACGGCCTATTTGACCGCGCGCTCATGCGCCGCTTCGATGCGACGCGCAAATCCGCTGTGCTGTTGTCCGGCGGAGTCGATTCGAAATTGGTTCTCGCATATTTGGCGAACCGCGATGGCGCCAATGTAAAAAGTTACACTTTTGAGTATGGCGACTACAGTGGAAGGTTGAACGAAAGCGACTTGGCCAAGGCCTGCGCCGATCATTTCGGCATCAAACACCAGATCATTCCTTTTGGGCCGGATGATGTCGTCAAACACCTTGAGCGCATGATCGGCATCTTTGGCGAACCGTTTTCCTATGGTTTGCATACGGTCATGCTTGACGACATTTGCGCCGCTGGCGTTTCCGACGTGTTTTGTGGAATTGGCGCCGACGGTTGGTTCCTTGGAGCTCCCGACACGCGGGCTGTGCGCTATCTGAACCTGCCCTGGCCGGTCCGCGCACTGGTTGTTGCCTCCATCCCACTGTTGGAGGGAGCCGCCAGCGTTGTCGGCGGCGGCGGCCTGTCGAGCCTTGCCGGGCGTCTGCGGTCGCGGTCCGAAAGCTTCGATATGTTGAATTGGCGGGCCGGACTAAATTTGCCGCCACTCGTATCCGGCGCCATTTTCCAACGCCGTGAGCGGAAGGATATGTACCGCGACCGCACCTGGGTAGGTGCCGCCCGCGAACGCATCGACGAGGTTTTTGCCAGCCATATCGAACAGTTCGATGGCGAGACCGAGGAGGATCTGTTCCGCTTCATGAGCCTACGTTTTTTTGCCGGCGACCAGATGCTCAACTGGACTCATTGGTCGGCGCGGGCATATCCACTGACGATCAGCAGTCCCTTCAACGATCGGGAAATCCTGGAGTTCGTTCATCGCATGCCAATGTACCAGCTCGGCAAACCAGAGTTGCGGCGCTTGGCGGCAACCCGAATGCCGCACGATATGGCCTATGGCCCGAAAATCGCACAGGGCGTGCCGCTTGCGGATTGGATGCGTGGCGGCATGCGTGAGTTCGTCAGCGATATTCTGGCGCCATCGCGAGTCGCGGATAGCGGGATCTTTTCGGTCGACAAGGTTACGAAACTATTGGCGCAACACATGAGTGGCGAATTCGATCACGCTTGGCGGGTATGGGCCGTCCTGTCCGTGCTGCTGTGGCAGGACAACGTAAAAAAATGGCAAGGGCGCCGCGCCTAGAGCAGATCCGGATCAGCTCTAACTATTTGATGTAG
>JAJFGM010000336.1 GCA_021776145.1 Kiloniellaceae bacterium
GCCAGTCCGACCGCGGCGAGTTCCTGATAGCCAAGTCGTCCAACGACGATCTTGGTCGTGATAAACATGGCGATTTCGGCCAGATAGGCGGCGACCAGCGGCAAGGCGATTTTCAGTAGGATGGACGACTCCGCCATCCAACCGTCGCGGCGGGTTTCAGGCATCGTCAGGCCCGGCGATTTCACGCATCCGCGCCTGCGCGGCTTCGCCGGCGCGGGCCCAGTGACCGAGGACATCGCCATTTTCGAGCACTTTAAGGCCAGATTGAGTAATTCCGCCGGGTGTGGCGAGACTGGTCAACATATCGTTCAGATCAGAATCGGGGTGGGCCAAAACCATATCGGCGGCGCCGCGCAGGCTGCGGGCCGCGAGTTCGCGGGCCATTGTGTCGGGCACGCCCTGCCGCGACATCCAGTCCGCCGTATCGCGCATGATCGCGTGGACCCAGCCGTAGTAGGCGCCAATTACAGAGGCGGCGCGGAAGCTGGTGGCATCGGACAGGACATGAACGCTGCCGAGGCCGGCAAAGAGCGCCTTGGCCGCGGCGGCGCCGGGATAGAGAAGCGTCGGGCTTTCGCCGATAGCGGCGCAGGAAATCGGCATCGCCAGGGTCACCTCGGCCGGCCGGACCGCCGCGGCGAGAGGCTCCAGTGCGAGGCCGGCGGCAACGGAAACCACGGTTTGCCCGCGCCGCCAGGGCAGACCCGCCGCGGCCCGCAGCACCTGGGCCGGCCGGGTCGCCAGGATGACAAGCTCGCTGCGTCTGACCACCTCGGCGTTGTCGCTGGCCCGGGTCGCGGCGAAGGCGGACGCGAGGGTCCGTGATCGCTGTTCGTTGCGTGGCGACAAGATTACATCCAGTTCCGCGCCGCCGTGCCGTAGGCCGCGGACGAGAAACTCGGCGAGGTGTCCGACGCCGATAATGCCGAGCGTGGTTCTCATCGCCTGTCGCCTCCACACGCGCTTTGCGCCAGCCAGTTCAACAGATCTTCGGGTCGTCGGCAGGGAATGGCGCCTTGTTGTCGCAATTCTTCCCCGACATCCACTGGCAGGCTGCTGTTGCTGTCGCCGGGGATTTGGTTGAGCCGGCCGCCGATGAAGATCGGCACCGCGAGCCCGCGCTGCGACATCTCCTTGCGCAGCCGTTGCAGATAGTCGAGTGCGACGCCGTTGTAGGTGCTCAAGGCAACAAAGTCGATATTGGCCTCGGCGGCGGCCGCCAAGGCGGAGGGATCGGTGCTGACACCGGCATCGATGCACCGCACGCCAAGCCGCGCCAGAATCGATTCGATCAAGACCTTGCCGTATTCGTGTACATCGGTTGTAGCGACACAGGCACGAAAGCCGGCCTTCGCGATGCTATTGCGAGTTCTGGCGTCCAGCGCGGCCACGCAGAGGTCGGCGCGCGTCTCAAGTTCGCTGATTGTCGTCGCCGGCACCACGGGGCGGCGTTCGCCGCCGCCAGACACGAAGGTGCCAGACTCAAAGGCGCCAGATTTGACCGCGCCAGGCTGGATCGCGCCGGGACCAAAAAGGACTTCCAGTCGCCTGGCGCCAATGCGGCGCAGCGCCAGCAACAGCTCGAAGGGGTCGTCGGTGTCGCTGCCCGCCGCACCGAGGCCGGCCAGAACAGAGCGGCAAAAGCGTCGGCCGCCTTCGACCAGTCGTTTCGCCAGTGCGTCAGCGTGCTCTATGGCGAGGAGAGGCATCAATCCGGCCGACGTTTCGATCAGGCGATTGGCAAAGAGGTGGGCGTCGACAATCTCGTCTATGTCGGGAATGCGGTGTGCTTCTGTCACCGGCACCGGATTGATGGCGTGGCCGCTCGGCCGTGTTCGCTGCGCCGCGATATCGACCAGCAAGTAGGTCGCCAAGGCCGCATAGTTGGCGGACGTATCTTGGCCATAGCTGGTCGTATTGCCATAGACCATGCTGCCGGGCGTGCTGCTGACTTCGCACAGTGCCCGCTGAAAGGCGAGGCGCGACAGAGGATCGGAAAAGGTGTGGCCGTAGCAGTGGCTGACGCGGCCGCCAATCAGGTCCTCGACCAGATGGCGCTCGATCAATACGGCTCCTAGGCTGCAGGCCATGTCGCGGAACAAGGCGGCAAATCCGTCGTCGAGGTTCGAATGGATCAGCACTTCGACCGGTTGCGCCGCCGCCAGGGCCAGGGCCCGCAGCGTGGCGGTCGTGGTGGCAATTTCGTCATGCCACTCAGGCAGGCGAAAAGTGAAATACTGGCCGAGATTGCCGATGCTGGTGGCGCCCGCCGCCAGCGCCGCCTGGGTGTTTTCGAGTGCCGCCGGCATGCCGATGACGAAGTCGCCGAAATGCGCGGCGACGGGCGCAACCCGCGTCAGGCGTTCGAAATCCTCGGGTCCGGTCAGGATTAGGCCGGTGCCGCGCGGTCGGCCGCGGCGCTTGTCGGCCGGGTAGCCCATACTCCAATCCAGGCAGATTCCGTAGCGGTCGACGCGGTATCCGGCGGCATCAAGACGCTCGTGGATCTCGGCACAGGCACGCCGTGTTTTCTCCGCGTCCCGGTATCCCACTTGAGCGTGCAACATAATCTCGCCGGCCCGCATTCGGGCGCGCTTGTAATCGGCCTCGCACGTGGCGCCGGTTGCCGCGAGAAAGGCGGAGTGGCCAAGTCGACAGTCGTCCGCCATGGCACGGCCTTGCCGCAAGAGGCTTACGCCGTCCGGCAGATTGCGCTCGGGAAAGATGTCGGCTCGCGCCAATCCGGCTGCTGAAAGAGTCTTGTCCATGGGGGCAGATACTGCTGCCGGCGATAACGTCATGGCGACCCTTTTTTCGCCAAGAGCCTTATTCGCTGTCCGGTAAACCCTCGCTACGCAGGTCCCACCAAGCCATGAGGCAGTCATTGGGGGCGGGCTCGGTAATGCCGTCGAGCAGGAATTCGGCGCGAATGCGCGCCTGCACGACGAGCAGCGGTAGCCCGTTCGCCGCACTGAGATCCTGTTCCATCCAGACGCAAGGATCGAGGCTTTCATAGCGGACATAGGTCGCTAGGCTGCCGCTAATGAGCAATGCCAAGAGTATCACCAGGTATTTCATCCGTCCTGCGCCTTGGTCATAGCTTTCGCTGGGAATTGCGTCCGCCGGGCATTGCGTCCACCGGGTAATGCATCCATCGAAAGTTTGGCTGCTCGTCTCCGCCCACCGAGGTTCCATGCCTCACCGTGCTGTCGACCCGTCGCTCATATATATCCACTTGTTGCCGTCCCTGCGAGCGGCTGGTGGTGCCAGATGAAATAAAGTCGGCTGAATCATGAATTATTGCGCATTCACCGTCGAATTCGAGCGGGATGCAATAATTCAATAACCAAGATCGTGAATAATGCGCAAAGGTGGGTCGGAAGGCGTTTTTTTTGGGCCCAGATGCAAGCATATCCCTTTGGCCGGCGCCCGATGCGCCTCTATGGCAATCTCAAGCGAAATCCGAGGATTCCCAGGTGCTACGGCAACAAGTCTCTCAATTGCTGTCCCAAGGCCTATGGAGCGAGGCTGAAGCGGTCTGCGACGACGCGATAGCGCAGGGCGGGGAGCCCGAGGCCTATCACTTCAAGGCTGTCGTCCGCACCCAGGCCGGGCGCTACAGCGAGGCCTTTCCACTGTACGAAGAAGCCCGCCTGCGCATGCCGCAGAATCCGGATGTGCTGTATAACTTCGGCAGCGCCTGTCAACAGTCGGGTGATCTGCAACAGGCGCTGGAATTGTGGCGCCTGACGATCATTCTCAAACCCGGTGACACCCGCGCTTTGTTCAACATCGCCGCCGCACTGAAACATCTCGACCGTAACGTCGAGGCTGAAGCGGCCTATCGCACCTTGCTGTCCCTCGATCCATTGCACGGATATGCCCTGCTCGATCTTGGCGGCCTAGTCTATCAGAATCGAGATCTTGCAAGCGCCATCGAAATCTTCACGCGGGCCGTCCAGGTCATGCCTCTGGAAAAGGAAGCCTGGCTCAACCTTGGCACTTCGTTGAAGGCGAGTGGCGATCCCGCGTCGGCGGAGCCCTGTCTGCGGCAAGCTTTGAATATCGATCCGGACTACCGGCCGGCACACATTGGCCTGGCAAAGCTATTATTGCAGCAGGGCCGGTGGAGCGAGGGTTTTGCCGAGCTGGAGTGGCGTCACCGTTCCACGCTGGCGCCCTTTCCAGAGGTGGCCGAGTGGAACGGCGCAGCGCCCCTGCTAGGCCAGAGGCTCCTGGTCTGGACCGAGAACAATCTCGCGGAATGCATTCAGTTGGCGCGTTATCTGGATCTCTTACGGACAAGGGCGCCGGCCGCGGTCACGGTGATCTGCCCGGCACCCCTGTGTGAGCTGATTTCGCGGATGCCAGGAGTCACGCAAACCTGGCCGCATGGCGCACCCCTGGATGGCGCTGAATTCGATTCCAAATTGCCGCTTTCCGGCATCCCTCGTTTGCTCGGGCTTGAGGACCCTGCGGCCCTGCCAGCCGCGGCTTACATTCGGAATCCCGCCGCACCCCAGAGTTCGGCACCGCAGAGTTCGGCATCCCAGAATTCGGCATCCCAGAATTCGGCAGACGGGAGGCTTCGCATTGGTCTGGCCTGGTCGGTCGATCCGCTACTGGAACAGCCGCACGAGGGCGATTGCACACTCACCACGCTGCTGCCGCTGGTGGAACTGAGTGACACCATTTACACCAGCCTGCAGGTCAATCCCGCCACAAAAGACGCCGAACGACTCGCCAATGAGCCGCGACTTCGTGACTGTGCCGCAAAACTGGCTGACTACGGCGGTGTCGCCGCGTCGTTGCGCGAAATCGACCTTCTGGTCGCGACCGACAGTGCCATCGCGCACCTCGCCGCGGCGATGGGGGTGCCGGTTTGTGTTCTGCTGCCCTTCGCGGCGGGTTGGCAATGGGGCCCCGCGGCGGCCGAAACACCCTGGTACGCCTCGGCACGGCTCTACCGTCAACCGGCGCCGGGCGATTGGCGTTCGGCGGTCGCGGCGCTGCGCGACGATATTGCGGCACGGAGGTTACCGGCCGCGGTCGTTTGACCGCCTGTCCGGCGACCGACCCTTCCGGCCGTAAACCGAAGGCGATATGGGCACATTTGTCGTCACGCCCGGCAGGCAAATCGATCCGATACCAATGGACATTACCTGCTGCCGACCAAGGCATTCGCCCTGGCGGCACTCGATCGCGAAAGGCTGTTCCGACTCGCCGCAATCTGCGAACCTTGGCCTGTCCGATAGCGCGGTCGGGGCGTGCGGCGCAGTGGACGGTCGCCAGGAACACAAAGGGGGAGAAAACAGTTGGCTGAACAGGACGGCGGCACCCATGCCGCGCTCGACGAACATTTCGCCGATGGGTTCGGCAAAATCGTCTTTCATGGCGGATTGATTCGGTTCCACTTGTCGAGCCTGTCACTGACAGAGGTCGACGATAAGAACCAGCCGCTCATGAAACCGCAGCGTCAGATTATCATGCCGCTCAGCGGATTCCTCAACGCCTATGCCGCCATGGGCGACTTGGTCAAAAAGCTGACTGATGCGGGGGTTATTGTGCGCTCGGAAAACAAGACGAGCGGAGATGACGGCGCAACCTGAATACCGGCGTCTGGGGCCGCATTCACCCGTTTGCAACCGCGAGATGCGATCCAATTGAGTGAATAGTGCTTTAGGACTTCAAAAGTTGGTGCCACCCAATGCGATGTGCTGATAAGAACTGAATGACGGGTCCCGGTATCAGTCGCGCCGCGAAAACGCGGCCACCGCCAGATGACTTGATACCCTAGAGGGCGTGGCCAGGTATTTCTATGCCTTGGCGAGTATTAATTAACCATAATCATGGAAGCATATGATATTTCGTTAAGAAAAACTCGTAGGCGTGTAGTAAAACCCCTATCTTAATCGTCGAATGAAATAGGATACAGTCTCTCAAGATTGGTGCACGCTAATGTTCATCGATTTTTTGAGGCAGATTTCCTAATTGCCTTGAATATGAGGCCTCCGTCGTGCTTGCATTGCGGGTGTCGCAGATAGAGCCGAAAATTCGGCCGCAACCGTCTAAAGGGGAACGATATGGCGGTGGGGGCAGGCGGGGACACAGCCTCGACGCTGGATATGGGGCCAGGAAGCGGCGGGGCGGTTGACCAAGTTGTGCATATGGCGGGCGACGAAATGCCGGTGCCCGGCGGATTTTTCATGTTCGAGGCCGACTACGCCCGCGACGGCGCCGACCTTGTGCTTACGCACGACCAAGAAGGCACCTTTATCATCCGGGACTACTTCCTGAGTGCCGAGCCGGGGGATTTGCAGACAACAGACGGCCATGTATTCCCGGGAACATTGGTTCAATCCCTGGCCGGTCCGTTGGCCCCGGCCCAGTATGCCCAGGC
>JAJFGM010000337.1 GCA_021776145.1 Kiloniellaceae bacterium
CCTCGGCGATGCAGATCAGCGCATCGTGCGCCTCGTAATCGCGTGCCGTGGGGAAAAAGGCCTCGTTGGTCGCAACCAAGGGCAGGTCGTGGACGTAGGCGAGGTCCAGCAGTCGCTCCTCGATCGCGGATTCCTCGGCCAGCCCATGGCGTTGTACCTCGACATAGAGCCGGCCCGGGAAAATCTCCGCCAGGCGCCCAAGCATATTCGCTGCGGCCGCGTCCTGGCCGGCGCCAAGCAAACGTCCAACCGCACCCTTCAACCCGCCGGTCAAGGCGAGCAACCCGTCGGCCGAACCAGCCAACCGTGAAAGCGGAACTTGCGGTTCGGACCCGGCGTCGCCATCGAGGTAGGACGCTGACACCAGGCTTAGCAGGTTCTGGTATCCACGCTGGTTCTGGACCAGGACGACGAGTTGATCGGGATCGGGACGCGTGGCGCCCGGGTTGTCCTCGGCTTCCCCACCGATCAGAAGCTGGCAGCCGATGATCGGCTGGATGCCGGCGCCCGTTGCGGCGAGGGCGAACTCAAGGGCGCCGAAAAGATTGCTGCTGTCGGTGATGCCAACTGCCGGCATGGAATCGCGCTGACACAAGGCGACAAGATCCTTGATCTTGATCGCACCTTCGGAAAGTGAATAGGCGGAGTGAACGCGCAGATGCACGAAGTCGGCGTGAGACATGCCAGCAAGGATTCCACGGCCAGCCGATTCTGTCATTCACCAGCATGTCCGCCGATGCAGCGGAATCGGTCTTTGAGACAGAAATCTGTGGATAAGCCGCGCCCGGCGGCGGAAGCAGCGTTCAGGGCGTGGCGTTTTGGAATTCGACGACGTGGCCGTGTTCAAGCCGGAAACGTCTATCCATGCGCTCGGCCAGCCCGAGATTGTGGGTCGCAATGACGACCGCCAGACCGGCTTCTCGCACCAGCTTGAGGAGCATTCCAAAAACCTCTTCGGCGGTATCGGGGTCGAGGTTACCGGTCGGCTCGTCGGCGAGCAGGATCGATGGCCGGTTGGCCAGACCACGGGCAATGGCAACGCGTTGTTGTTCGCCACCCGACAGCTGCGACGGGCGGTGTTCGGCGCGTTCCGCAAGTCCAACCGCGGCCAGGAGTTCGCTTGCACGCAGTCGCGCCGCGGCCTTGTCGGTCCCGGCTATCATCTGCGGCAGAACGATATTTTCGAGCGCCGAGAATTCCGGCAGCAGGTGGTGGTATTGATAGACAAATCCGATATGGCCACGTCGCAGGGCGCTGCGTTCGTTATCACCCAGGATGCCGCTGGCTCGACCGTCGATGAAAACTTCGCCGCGGTCAGGAGGCTCTAGAAGTCCGGAAATCTGCAACAGGGTCGATTTGCCGGCGCCAGACGGTCCGACCAGCGCCGCCAGTTCGCCCGACTTGACCGTTAAAGAGACCTCGCGCAATACATCCAGGCTGCGGTCGGCCTGATGAAAGGTTCGGCAGACGCCGTCGAGCCGCAGACCGCGACCTGTCTCACTCATAGCGCAAGGCCTCGACCGGATCGAGGCGCGCCGCGCGCCAAGCCGGAAACAGCGGCGCCAGGAAAGACCAGAACAGCGCCATGCCAACGACCTGTGCCACCTCTACCGGATCGACTTCAGCTGGCAGGTGCGACAGGAAATAAATCTCGGCGGCGAAAAGCTCCTGCCCGCTTAGCGCCTGCAGCGCCTGGCGAATGGCTTCGATGTTTTCGACGAAAACCAGGCCGAGGCCGAAACCGATGGCGGTTCCGATGACGCCAATGCTGGCGCCGCTCAGAAAGAAGATTCGCAGGATCATGCCCCGCGTCGCGCCCATGGTGCGCAAAATGGCGATGTCGCGCCCCTTGTCCTTCACCAACATGGTCTGGCCGGACAGTATGTTGAAGGCGGCCACCAGGATGATCAGCGACAGAATCAGGAACATGACGTTGCGCTCGACCTGAATGGCGTTAAAGAAGCTGGCGTTCGACTGTTGCCAATCCAGCGTCCGAAAACCCTCGCCGGCGGCCGCCTGTGCCTCGCGCCGCACTTCTAAAGTCATGTCGGGGTCGTCAAGAAAAAGCTCGACGGCGTTGACGGCCTCGGGCAGCCGGAAGAACAACTGCGCCGCCTGCAGCGGCATATAGATGAAGGTGCTGTCGTATTCGTACATGCCAACCTGAAACAGGGCCGCTATGCGGTAGCTCTTCAGGCGCGGCATCGTCCCCATGACCGTCGTCGTCCCCGACGGTGAGACCAATGTCACCTGGTCGCCGGCCAGAAGACCGAGTTGCTGAGCCAGCCGGCTGCCGATGACGACCGTGTCGTCGCCGAACTCGGCGAGGGAACCGTCGACGATGTTTTCAGCGATTAACGGCCGCGCCGCGAGATCGGCGGCGCGCATACCCCGCACCAGTCCTCCGGTCGCCTTGCCACGCACCGTGACCATGACTTGCCCCTGGACCTGCGGTGTAGCCGAGGCAACACCCCGCAACTGGCGCAGTCGTTCAGCCAGGTCGTCGTAGTCGGCAATGCTGGTGCCTCGCGCGTAAACCGCCAAGTGGCCGTTGACACCGAGAATGCGGCCGAGAAGATCTTGGCGAAAGCCATTCATCACAGCCATGACTATGATCAGGGTCGCCACGCCGAGCGCGATACCCAGCAGGGAGAAGCCGGCGATCACCGAGATGAATCCCTCTTGCCGCCTGGCCCGCAAATAACGCATGGAGACCATTCGCTCGAAGGCGCCGAATATCATGAATGTTAACCTGTTACCGCCATGGGATGGGATGGCGCGGGATCTGTATCCGCTGGATCATGCGCCCAGACTATATAGGCATTGCCCGCCTGCCTGTCCATGGCGCTGCCCAAGGCGTCGCGACCAAATCAATCGTTGGTTCCGCGCAGGACCCTTTGACAGGCGGCGGCCAGTCGCGCCTGCTCTTCGTTCTGCAGGGGTTGACCGTTGAAATAGCTGCGCCCCTCCTTGACCACCACCTCGCCGACCTGGGCGTCGGCCTCGAAGTTGGCCGCGTTGGCGGGGATTCCGAAACGCTCGAACAGATCGATCTCGATGGGGATTCTCAGACTCTCTGGGATGGCCAATTGTAGGCCGCCATTGATGTCGGCGGCGGCCACATCGCGGCCATAGACGTCCTTGCCCGCTTGATAGGTCACGTCGGCACCGGGTTGATGCGCAACCAGGTCCCGGCAATCCGCGTCGGTGATGACGACGGTGATCCCCTGAGCCATAGCCGCGGTCGCAGCCACCAAGCTGGCCGCCATGAGAAGTGCATTGGACAAGTATTGCAGGACACGCATCTGACCGAGGCTAAATCGGCAGGATTAACAAAGTGGTAAGGCCCCAGTTTCGTCGCTTCCCAATCAGCCGTCGACGGAAAAGCATAGATACCGAGGCACAGGCCGCGATGATCGACGGACGCCAAAATTTTTAATTTGCGCGCCATAGAGCCTAAAGCCGCGTCAACCGGAGCCTATTATGGTTAACAAGGGCCGACGGCGCCATGCCATCCGACAGAGGCGCCAAATTTTGAGTGACCTAGCGGTCCAAATGGTCTAGATAAACGCCACAAGAATAATCCAAGCCGAGCAAACGGCTGGGCCCAAGTTTAGGGTGGGAACGCCGCACAAACGGCACATGGGGCAAACTGACCTCCAAGAAGACCAGAAATCTGGCGATACTGGCAAAAAAGGCGAGCCCCTTGCGGTGCTTGCCTTATTTTTTGCCTGCCTGTCGGATAGGGCTTCGACGCCTGTCGCGGGATCCGTCTATTGTGGCACCCGTCTATTGTGGCCCGGGCCGCAAGCTGATCCAGGCGTTGTCTATAACCGCGTACAGCAACCCCCACAGCAAGGCGGCGATGACGCTGGTAATGGCCGCCTTGCGCCACAGCATCGGTTTGTCCGGCGCCGCCGGTTCGTGCCCGGGTTCGGGGTTTTCGGCCCGGCGAACCCCCCAGGGCAGTACGGTAAAAAGCACCATCCACCAGATGATCACATAGGCAAGTAGGCCGGTCAGCCCGGTCATCGGCGCCTCGCCGGCCGGCCCAGCCGGACGCGCAACCCCATCACACCTGTTCCAGTTCGACCAGTGTGCCGCAGAAGTCCTTGGGGTGCAGGAAAAGAACCGGTTTTCCGTGCGCCCCGATCTTCGGTTCGCCATCACCGAGCACCCGGGCACCGGCCGCGACAAGACGGTCCCGTGCAACCCGAATATCCTCGACCTCGTAACAGAGATGATGCTGACCGCCGGCGGGATTCTTTTCCAGAAAGGCGCGAATTGGCGAATTCTCGCCAAGCGGATACAAAAGTTCGATCTTGGTGTTGGGAAGTTCGATGAAGACGACGGTCACACCATGGTCCGGCTCGTCGCAGGGAGCCGTGACCTTGGCACCCAGGACGTCACGGTAGGTGGCCACGGCGGCCTCCAGGTCAGGGACCGCGATTGCCACATGATTTAAACGACCGATCATTGCACTCTCCTCGCTTCACTTGCGGCTCTGCCGCTTCTTTTGTTGTCTCTGCTCAAAAGCGAACGAGATGGACCTGCGTTACCGGTTTGCGGCCGAAAAGGCGGTTCGAAACTCGGCGCACTGCCTGCCGCGCCGCCTCCTTGACCGCGGTGTCGTCGCGCCGCTGATGGCTCCGCAAGCCAGCCACGGCATCGCAGACCGCCACGGTAATCTCATCAAGCTCTTCCAGATCGACTTCAGCATCGAGCAGACCGGGAAGGGACAATTCCGGATCGTTTTCCAGATTGCCGTCGCGGTCAACCACCAAGGTGACGACCGCCGCGCCGTTGTACATCATGCGCTGGCGGGTTTTGATGATCGCGTTGTCGACCGAGACCAGGCGGCGCCCCTCATAGGCCAGACGCCCCGACGGCACGGTGTCGACAACCCGCGCCGGCCCTGGCGCCAAGCGGATGACGTCCCCGTTTTCCGACACGATCTGCTCCGGCACTTGGCATTCGGCGGCCAAGGCGGCATGCGCCATCAGATGCCGCGCCTCGCCATGTACCGGCACCGAGATCTGCGGTCGGACCCACTGATACATCTGTGCCAGTTCGTCGCGCCCGGGGTGGCCAGAGACGTGTACGGCGTGGTCATCGCTGGTATGGATCTCGATACCCTCGCGCGCCAGTGTGTTGTGGAGATCGAAGATGCCGGTCTCGTTGCCGGGAATGACGCGCGACGAGAAGACCACGGCATCGCCCTTTTCCAACGCAATATGCTGGTGTTGGCGGTTTGCGATCCGCCACAGTGCCGAGCGTGGCTCGCCCTGGCTTCCGGTACATAGAAGCAGCACCTCTTCAGCCGGCAGGTAGTCGACCTCTTCTTCGGCGACGAAAGGCGGCAGGTCGACCAAATAGCCGGTCTCGCGCGCCGCCTCGACGATGCGGTACATCGAGCGGCCAACCAGGGCGACCCGCCTTCCGCACGCCGCGGCGACGCGGATGATGGTCTCGAGCCGCGCCACGTTGCTGGCGAAGCAGGCAACCGCAACCCGCCGTTTTAATCCGCCGATCAGCCGTAGAAGTTCGTCACGCACGTCGGACTCCGATCCAGCCACCCCCGCGACCATGGCGTTCGTCGAATCGCAAACCATGGCCAACACATCCTCATCGGCCAGTGCCCGCAAGCGTGCCTCGTCGAAATTGTCGCCGACCATCGGCTTGGGATCGAGTTTCCAATCGCCAGTGTGCAGAACAGTCCCGGCGGCGGTCCGAATGATCATGGCGTTAGGTTCCGGAATCGAATGGGTGAGCGTCACCAATTCAATCGCGAAGGGCCCGACATCGAAACGTCCAGACAGCGGAACCTCCGTCACCGGAGCTACATCCGCCAAGCCCGCGTCGCGCAATTTGCCGCGCACGAGATGGGCGGTAAAGGGCGTGGCATAAATCGGGCATTCGAATCGCGGCCAAAGATAAGGCACCGCCCCGATGTGGTCCTCGTGCGCGTGCGTGAGCACAAGTCCGGCCAAGTCATCGCGACGCTCCTCGATGAACACGGGATCGGGCATCAGCACGTCAATGCCGGGCAGACGGTCACCGGCGAAGGTAATTCCCAGATCGACCATCAGCCAAGCACCATCATGGCCGTAGAGATTGAGATTCATGCCGATCTCGCCGGTGCCACCGAGCGGCACCAGTAAAAGCTCATCCCGACCGGGCTTGCGCGAAAAAGGCGCGCGGCTCATGCGCCGTTGTCCGAGCTGTTCGCCGTGGTTCCACTGTTGGCGGTGTGAATCAGGCGCAGCCCGCGCAGCGTCAAGTCGCTATCGATAGCGACGATGGCCGGAACCGCCTTTTCGAAGAGCGGCGCCAGTCCGCCGGTGGCGATGACCTTCATGGGTTCGCCGAATTCCTCTTGTATGCGCGCGATAAGGCCTTCGACCAGTCCGACGTAGCCCCAGTAAACACCCGATTCCATGGCCGGCACCGTCGCCTTGCCGATCACCCGTTCAGGCCGGCGCACTGTTATCCGCGGCAGCTTCGCCGCGGCCATGGCAAAGGCCTCGAGGGAAAGGTTGACCCCCGGCGCCAGAACACCGCCGAGATAGCTGCCATCCTTGCCGACGATGTCGAAACTCGTTGCGGTACCAAAGTCGAGTACAATGACGGGCCCGCCATAGCGTGCGTGCGCGGCGACGGCGTTCACCAGACGGTCAGCCCCGACGGATTCGGGATGGTCCATGACGATCTTGAGACCAAGATCAACCCCAGGCTCTCCGACGACCATGGGCTCTGTATGAAAATAGCGCCGACACAACTGGGTCAAAGGAAACACCGCCGTCGGCACCACTGACGCGATGATGGCACCGTCGATATCGCTGCTCTTCAGGCCTTCC
>JAJFGM010000338.1 GCA_021776145.1 Kiloniellaceae bacterium
CGGCGTTCAGGCGCTTGACGGCGGCGAGCGTTTCCTCCAGCCCGGCACGCGTGTCGCCTATCTGCCGCAGGACCCGGTGTTCGACGAGCAGGGCGATGTCGCCCGCCACGTTGCTGGCGGCTTGACAGCAGAAGAGTCACTGCCGACCCACCGCGTCGAGGCGGTCATGGCGCGCCTTGGGCTCGAGGCTGAAAGCCAATTGGCGAGGCTCTCTGGCGGCGAACGGCGGCGCGTGGCTCTGGCCCGCGCCCTGGTCGACAATCCCGAAGTGCTCTTACTCGACGAGCCGACCAACCACCTCGACCTGCCGACGATCTTGTGGCTGGAAGAGGAACTGGCGCGCTTTCGTGGCGCGCTGATGGTGGTCAGCCACGACCGTGCATTTCTCGAAGCCGTGGCGCGAACAACTCATTGGCTCGACCGTGGTCAGGTGTTGCGCCTCGATAAACCCTACAGTGCCTTTGAGGACTGGGCCGAGACCCGCGCCGCCGAAGAGGCCGACGCGGTGCACAAGCTGGCCCGCCGCATCAAACGCGAAGAAAAGTGGCTGCAGCGCGGCGTCACGGCGCGCCGCAAACGCAACCAGGGACGCCTGCGTCGCCTGCAGCAGCTGCGCGAACGTCGGCGCACCTGGCTTAAGGCGCCGGGCAGCGCGCTGCTGGAAACCCAGACCGCCGAGGGCGGCGGCGACATGGTGATCGAGGCCGAAAACATTGCGCTGGCCTATGCCGATCCCACTGCTCCTGATGGACGCCGGAAGCTGTTCGACGATTTTTCGACGCGGATTCGGCGCGGCGAGCGGATCGGCATCATTGGCCCGAACGGCGCCGGCAAGACCAGCCTGGTACGCACCCTGATCGGCGAGCAGCCGGCGGACAGTGGCCGGGTCCGTCTCGGCAGTAATCTTCAGATCCTCTATTTCGATCAGCGGCGTCGCGACCTCGATCCCCAGCAGACACTGTGGCAGACCCTGGTACCCGACGGCGGTGACTCGCTGATGGTGCGTGGCCGCCAACGTCACGTCGTCAGTTACCTGCGCGATTTTCTCTTCGACGAGAGCCAGGTCAGGCAACCCGTCGGCACCCTGTCGGGCGGAGAAAAGAGTCGTTTGCTGCTGGCCCGGCTGTTGGCGCGGCCGGGCAACCTGATCGTGCTTGACGAGCCGACCAACGACCTCGACATGGATACGCTGGACCTGCTTGAAGAGGTGCTAGGCGACTATGACGGGACGCTGTTGCTGGTCAGCCATGACCGCGACTTCGTTGACCGCCTGGTCACCGGCCTCATTGCCGTGGAGGGCGATGGCCGGGTCGGCGAGTACGCCGGCGGCTACAGCGACTATCTGCGCCAGCGCGACGCGGCGGCGCCGGGCGGCGAAACGCCGGCGGCGAAAAGAAAGGCCCCGTCTGGTGATACAAAGTCGGGCGATGCAAAGACGGGCGATGCGACGTCAAGCGACAAGAAGCCGCCGGAGCGGGCCGCCAGAAAGCTTGGATACAAGGATCAGTACGAACTCGACCGCTTGCCGGCGCGCATCGAGGCGTTGAGCGCCGAGGCCGCGGCGCTGCAGGCGAAACTGGCCGATCCGACATTCTTCGAACGCGATGCCGCGGCCTTCAACGCGACGGCGGCACGTCTTGAGACCTGTGGCGGCGAGCTGGCCGCGGCCGAGGCGCGCTGGCTAGAATTGGAAGAGCTGCGAGAGAGTCTGCGCGACGGCGCGGCATGACTTCGCCACAAGGCGTGATTGCGGTCCGGTGGCATGCCGCCACCGTCTTGACGCTCCTGCCACTTGCCCTCATCGTAGAGTCCCCAGCCATCACCGGCGCGCGGCGCGGCGGCGGTAGCCCAATTTGCCAGATGGTGCCCGACAACCCATGGCCTTGCCAATAACCGAGTGGCCGTCTCCCAACCACAATGCCCGCGATCCGCGCCTGCCGGTCGATATTCTGCTGCTGCACTACACAGGCATGGTCGACGCCGAAACCGCGTTGGCGCGCATGTGCGATCCCGCCGCGAAGGTCAGCGCACACTACTGTATCGACGAGGACGGCGGCCTGCTGCGCCTGGTGCCCGAGGCGCGCCGCGCCTGGCACGCCGGCGTGGCGCGTTGGGGCGGTGCCAGCGACATCAACGGCCGTTCAATCGGTATCGAGCTGGTCAATCCCGGTCACCAGTGGGGCTACCGCGATTTTCCCGAGGCGCAAATGCAAAGCCTCATCGCCCTGGCGCTGGACATTCTCCAGCGTCACCCAATTCCGCCGGCGCGGGTGCTTGGTCACTCTGACGTGGCGCCCGGACGGCGACAGGATCCTGGCGAGCTTTTCGATTGGGCGCGCCTGGCACGGTCCGGCATTGGACTATGGCCGGATGCAGGTGAAGTCGGCGAGGCGGCGGAAGCGCTCGACCCGACCGCTCCTCTTGCCCCGACCACTCTTGCCGAGGGTTTGGAGGCCTTCGGCTACGGCCTCGACGAGGCGCCGTTGGAAAGCGTGATTGCGGCCTTTCAACGCCATTATCGCCCGTCGTTGATCGACGGTGTAGCCGATCGCGGAACCTGCGCCTGCCTGGCGGGCTTGTTGAGCCTGCTTGACGTGACCGAAGCGGGGGCCTAGCTATCTGCTTGGGTGCCAGACGGTTGGATGGCCGCCTTTCGCGCCGCTCGCGGTGTCGGGGGGAGGAAAGTCCGGGCTCCACGGAAACAGGGTGCCGGGTAACGCCCGGCGGGGGTAACCCCAGGGAAAGTGCCACAGAAAGCAAACCGCCGGCCAGGTGAGGTCGCGTGCGACAGCACGGCCGGTAAGGGTGAAAGGGTGCGGTAAGAGCGCACCGCGCCCCCGGTGACGGGGGTGGCAGGGTAAACCCCACCTGGAGCAAGACCGAGTAGGGACGGCAGGCCCCCCGCGGGCCAGGCGGGTTTCCGCGCCGCAGTCCGGGTAGGTCGCGCGAGGCGTTCGGCAACGGACGTCCCAGATGAATGGTCATCCATCCGCCCGTCGGGCTAATGCTCGGCGGTGCGGGGGACAGAACCCGGCTTATAGACCGTCTGGCACCCGATTTGGCGGCCCTCAAGACTGCCGCCATCACCAGCCCTCCCAGCGGTTTAGTTTTTCATAATTTCAATCGGTTGGCAGCTTCGCGGCCGAGGCGCCGGCATTCGGCGGGACGCCGGCTCCGGCGGAGGACGCCGAGCGTCTGTTTCCCGATACGGACGCCGTCAACCCTGGGATCTACACGTCATAGGTTCAGCGGGAGCCGCAAATGTTCCGCTAATATTCACGTTTTGTTTTTCATGCGTTGAACTATGCCGCGGAGGGTGTCTCCTTTGTAAGAACATCATGCGAGCACATTTCCGGCGAAATCCCAGAATAGAATCCTTTGCTGACGGGCCGACTTGCACCCCGCGATGACCCCATGCGGCGGGAAACCAAGGCATTTTCCTTATGGTTTTGCGGCAGAATTCCCACGTGTTTTACTTGCTGTCCCATTGACTCCCATTTTAGCCCATGTTATCCCATTTCATCCCATAGCCGGTACGATATATCACATTGCGATTTGGATCGGGAGGATTGGGAGAACGTCTAGCGACCGGGGGCGCGGGAGACGCAGGTGGCGGTGTTCATTGGCACCTTCGAGAACAAGGTGGACCGGAAGGGTCGTGTTTCGATCCCGGCACCGTTCCGCCAGAATCTCGCCAGCCTGGCCTTTCAGGGAATCGTTGCCTATCCGTCGCGGCTGTCGCCGAATATCGAAGCCTGCGGCATGGATCTGATGGAACAGATGATTGCCGACGATCAGAAGGTCGGCCTGCCCGGTAACGCGCCCCAGCAACCCGTATCGCCGATCTTCTACGATCTCCAGCAATTGGTCTTCGACGGTCAGGGCCGCGTCGGGCTGCCGAAGAGTTTTTGCGAGTTTGCCGGGATCACGGAACAGGCAAAGTTTGTCGGGACCGGCCGGTTCTTCCAGATCTGGGATCCGCAGCGGCTCACGGACTTCATCGCCACGCAACAGGACGCCGGGGGTGGCCAGTGAGCGCGCTCCCCTCCCAGCCCGCCCAGCCCGACGCTTCGGGTGGCCACACCCCGGTGCTCCTTGACGAGATGCTCGAAGCCATGGCGCCGCATGACGGCGGCACCTATGTCGACGGGACATTTGGCGCCGGCGGATACAGTCGCGCCATTCTCGCCGCCGCCAAATGCCAGGTCATAGCGATCGACCGGGATCCACAGGCCGTTGCCAACGGCCGCGATCTGGCCGCGAAGCTGGAGAACGACCAGGCTGGCCGTCTGACCGTTATCGAGGGCCGATTCAGCGACATGGAAGAACTGATTCGGAGCTCGACGCCGACGCCGATCAACGGCATCGCTCTCGACCTCGGCGTCTCCTCGATGCAGTTGGACCAGGCCGGGCGCGGCTTTTCCTTTCGCGCCGACGGTCCGCTCGATATGCGCATGGAAGGCGCCGCCAGCTCGGCGCCGAGCGTTGCGGAACTCGTCATGACGCTGTCCGAAGGCGAATTGGCCGACATCATTTTTCGCTACGGCGAGGAGCGCAAGTCGCGCCGCATCGCCCGAGCCATCGTCGCCGCCCGCAGCGAGGCGGCGATCGAGCGCACGCTGCAGCTTGCCGACATCGTCCGAGCCGTCGTCAAACGCAGTGGCGAAAAGGGCATCGATCCGGCAACTCGAACCTTTCAGAGTCTGCGGATCTATTGCAATGACGAGCTCGGCGAACTCGCCCGCGGATTGGAATCCGCGGAACGCCTGCTGGCGCCCGGTGG
>JAJFGM010000339.1 GCA_021776145.1 Kiloniellaceae bacterium
CATTGCAGACAAAGCAGCAATAAAACTGCTAAATAACCCCTAAAACTAATCATTTTTTAATTTTCTGAAAGAAGCTTTTTCAAGTCTTCCAATGCTTTACCTGGCCCAACATACTTACCGTCAACATAACTAGAGGCCACCACATTACCTTTAGGATCTACAATCACCAAATTAGGAATGCCTGAGCCTGCGTAGCGCTGAATATCAGGATCGCTAATTTGGTCATAACGTACTGCAGGCCATTTCATTTTACCCCATTCGCGTTGATGTGCCGCCCCTTAAGAGGCCTGCGCCAGCAGGCCGAGTTCGGCGAGTTTCTTGTGGCGGAAGGCGCCCCAGATGGCGGCGCCCATGGCGCCGGCATAGATTGAGTCGGGATGGGCGCGGGCGGTCACGTCGATCTTCTGGTCTTCCAGCGACTCCTGGATCGCCGCCAGAAGGCCGACGTCGAGCGCCAGGCCGCCGGTCAGCAGCACCATGCCCTCGGTCACCTTGGTGGCGCGCAGCAGCTTGACCAGCCGTGTCGCCATGGACTGGTGAATGCCTTTCAGGATGTTGGCGGCGGAGATCTGCCGCGAGACCATGTTGATGACGTCGGTCTCGGCCAGCACGGCGCAGATGCCGCTGACCTTTTCCGGATCGTCGGCCTGCTTCGACAGCTCGCCGATCTCTTCCTGCGAAATGCCGAGGTAACGGGCGATGTTCTCGAGGAACTGGCCGGAGCCCGAGGCGCATTGACTCGTCATCTTGTAGTTCAGCACCTTGCCGCGTTCGTCGACGTTGATGGCGCGGCCATGCAGGGCGCCGATGTCGAGCACCGAGCGCATGCCGGCGTCGAGGTGGATGCCGCCGCGGGCATGGGTCGTCATGGAATAGAAGTGGCCCGTGGTGAAGGTCAGGGTCTCGCCCTCCCCCGTCGAGGCGATATAGGCGATGTCGTCGCGGCCGTGGCCGGCGGCGGCCAGCGCGACATCCCGGGTTTCGGCCGCAAGCTCGAAGGGGTCGCGCTGGCGGATGCGTTCGCTGTGCTTGGCCAGGCAGGTGTTCTTGTCTCCATCACACTCGAACACGACGGCCTTGATCGCGCCGGTGCCGACGTCGATTCCCGCTGTCAGGGTCATGGGTTGTCTCCTTTGGTACCAAGGGTCGCTGGCGCGCCCCTTGTATTGCGTTCAAGCGCCACGCGGGCTGCACGCCTCAATGGCGCTAGTCCTTGAAACTCTTGGTCCTTACGGCCCAACAGTTTCCGCGTCCCGATACCAAGGCTCACTGGCGTGATCCTTGTATTGCGTTCAAGCACCACGCGGGCTGCGCGCCTCAATGGCGCTATTCCTTGAAACACTTGGCTCTCCGAACCAAGCGTTCCTGCGTCCGGCGTAGTTCTGCGCGATCGAGTCACGGCCATCGCCCCCGCCTCACCCGTCCAGCGCCCGGCGGGCGAAGGTGGCGGCGCCGAGGGCGCCGGTGTAGATCGACGCGGGATCGATGTTGATGGTGACTTCGCCGTAGTTCTCCCGCACCAGCTTTTTCAGCTCCTTCACCGCCGCCTGGTTGTTGGCGACGCCGCCGGTGAAGGTGAACTCGTCGCGGATGCCGCCGGAGCGCGAGATGATCGACATGGCGCGCAGGACGATGGCGCGGTGCAGGCCGGCCAGGATGTCCGAGCGGTCCTCGCCCATGGCCAGGCGGTCGCGCAGCTCGGCGCCGGCGAAGACGGTGCAGGTCGAATTGATCTTCACCGATTTCTTGGCCTTCAGCGCCAGCGGCCCCAACTCGTGCAGCCCCATGTTCATCTCGTCGGCGATGTAGCCGAGGTAGCGGCCGCAGCCGGCGGCGCAGCGGTCGTTCATCTGGAAATTCTCGACGATGCCGTCGGGGTCGACCTGGATGCCCTTGGTGTCCTGGCCGCCGATGTCGAGCACGGTGCGGGTGCCCGGGTACATGACGTGGGCGCCGAGGCCGTGGCAGAGGATCTCGGAGCGGATGTGCTCCTTGGGGAACGGCAGGGTGACGCGGCCATAGCCGGTGCCGACGACATAGGTCTCCTCGATCTCGACCGCCAGCGACTGGGCCAGGGCCTGGCTCATCGCCGCCGCCTGCCCCGGCAGGCCCGGCAGCTCGACCAGCACGCCGTCGAGGGCGCGCTGGAACTTGCCCGCCATGTCGCCCGACGGCGGCCGGTTCTCGACCTGGATGATCGCCTTATCGTAGATGTTCAGCACCAGCTCGAAGGCCAGCCCGGCGTCGCGGCTGACCGGCTCGCCGATCTGCATGAAACGCGAACCGGCGATGTCGCGGAAAAAGTCGGACTTGCGCGCGCCGCCCGGCTTGTACATCTCCGGCGCCTCCGCGCGGATGCGTGCGAAGATTTCTTCCAGGACCGCGTGCAGCGTCGCGCGCTTGTCCTTATAACGCGGGTCCGTCGCCATCTCCTCGCAGGTCACGCGCAGGTCGTCGAGCTGCTCGAGGAACTGTTCGAGGCGGAAGCGGTGCTCGACCGCCACAAGGAACGACTCGTCGTCGGCGACGGCCAGGCCGTTCTCGCGCAGGGCCCGGCGGAACAGGGTCAGGCGGGCCGAGACGATGGCTTCCTGCTTGGCCACCGCGGTCGCCGTCTCGTAGTTCGAGCGCGAGTTGGTGATGCCACTGCCCAGCGCGTCGAAGTTCTCGTCGAGCAGCATGGCCTTGGTGGTGGTCGATCCCAGATCGATGCCGATGAAACACTGCATGGCGCGAACTCCTTCAGGCCGCTTTCGGCGAACCGCCGACGCGCTTCTGTTCGATCATCTGGAAATAGCTTTCCAGGCGGTTCTTGATGTTGGAGGCCGAGAAGTAGCGCGGGTCGACGAGGTCGGATTCGACGAAGGCGGCCGGCTTGCCGGTGCGGTTCTCGATCTCGCGCATCATCAAAAGCTGGCCGGCCGAGAAGGAGTTGCAGCTCTTGATCGAGTTGATGAGGAAACCGTCGGCCTGGTACTCCTCCATGTAGGTCTCGATCATCTTCACCCGTTCCGGCAGGTTGCGGTTGGTGTAGCACCCCAGGCAATAGTCGGCGAGGCTCTCGATGGGGTTGTCGGGATCGTGGCGGAAGCCGTCGTAGTCGTAGACGCCGCCGACCTTGGTATAGGTGCTGGCGACGACGACGGCGCCCTCGTCGTAGAACATCTTCCAGAAGTCGCGGAAGCTGGTCCAATTGGGCGGTCCCTCGACGACCAGGCGGTACTTTTCCTCCTTCATCTCGCCTTCCGGCGTGATCGGTCCCTTGCCGGCGGCGATGCGTTCCTCGATCTCGCCGCGCAGGATGCGGTAATAGTCGACGGCGTCGTCGGTGCCGCGAAAGGCGGTGAAGATCGGGCCGATGTAATAGAACCCGCCGAAGTAGGCATCGATGGGCGTGGGTTTGTTCTTGGCGCTCTGCAGCACCCAGACCAGGTTTTCCTCCGCCGCCGCCGAACGGCGCAGGTTCTCGCGCAGGCGGTCGATGTCGAACTTGACGCCGCTGACCTCTTCCAGGGCGGGGATGACGTCTTCCTTGATCTGCTTGATGACGTAGTCGCGCATGGTCTGGCTGACCGTGCCGTCGCCCTTGTAGGGCACGTGCAGCATGGCGGTCTTGCAGCCGTACTGGTCGCGCAGCAGCTCGAACCACTTCATGAAGGTGAAACAGCCGGTATAGCTGAGCAGCAGCAGGTCGGGGATCGGCATGGGCTTGCCGTTGGGCGCGATGGCGCCCTTGGCCATGTTGCCGATGTCGGCCTTGACGTAAGTGCAGACGTCTTCCGAATGGCCGAGCTTTTCGGCCTCCATGATCATGCGGCCCGACTTCTTGCGCATGCCGTTCTGGATGGCGTTGATCTCGGGCAGGTTGTTGAGCATGTCGAAGCACATGATCAGCTCGTTGAGATTGCCCGGCACATAGGTGGAGGCCACCTTGGCCCCGGTCTCGGCGGCGCTGGTCAGCTTTTCGTAGTTCTCGGCGATCATCGTCTTCTGCTTCAGCATCGACGATTCTTTTACGACCTCCTGCGGGTCGGGTTTGTTGCTCATGCTGCGCTCCATAGCTTGATGGAATCGGCGAAGGTGCCGGCCTGTTCGCGAATGGGCTGCATCTGCCCCGAGTTCTCGGCGTACTTGAAGGAGATGTTGGGGATGCCGACGGCGTTCAGCGCCTTGACCAGCATCGGCCGGTCGAGCAAGGCGGGGTCGCAAAAGCTCGGCGCCGCGAAGATGACGCCCTCGGCGCCGCGCTGGCGCACGCTGTCGATGAGGAACTTGCCCTTGCGGCTGCCGTCGGGCTCGTACTTGGCGGCGGTCTCGGTCGACTGGTGCAGGAAGGCCGAGACCAGATTGGCGATGGGATCGCCGTCGGTCGGCACGTCCCGCAGCAGCCAGCGCGTGACCAGCATGAAGTCGTCGTCGACGATGTAACAGCCGGACATCTCCAGGGATTTCACCAGGGACAGCGGCGGCTGTTCGCAGAAGGAGCCCTGGACGATGATGCGGCAGTTGTCGCGCAGGGGCCGTTCCTCGGCCTCGGCGGCGGCGAGGTAGTCGCGCAGGATTTGGTTATGCTCTTCGACCGGCAGCACCATGCCGGCGCGCATCAGCAGATAGACCTCGTAGGACGGCGCCTTCCACGGCTGGGCCGCCCGAAAGCCGTAGACCTGGTTCACCAGGCAACGATTCTCGTTATAGACGGCGATGGATTGGCGCAGTCCGTCCTCGGTGATCTCGCGGCCGCAGACGCCTTCCAGGCCTTCTTTCAGCTCCATCAGTTCGGCGTTGTAATAGGTGCCGCCGACGCCGTCCTCGAAGTTCTGCGGCACGTCGAAATAGCGCACATAGGCGTCGGGCATCATCAGCTTCCACATGCCCGACAGGTTGCGGATGACGTCGCAGATGCTGGGGAACAGCATGCCGTCGACGAAGTCGAGGCGCTTGGTGACCGCCAGCTCGATGGTCGAGCGCGGGATGCGGCAGATGTAGCTCTGGTAATAGGCGTCGCCGTGAATGACCTCGAGCTGGTCGCCGCCGCCGAGGATGCCGAGCGACAGCATGCCGCCGGCGTGGATCAGCTCGCGCGGCACATAGACCGGCATGTAGCCGATGACCTTGCGGCCCGGCACCGCCGCCTTCCATTCGCGCGCGGCGGTGAAGTTGAGGTCCTCGTAGAGTTCCAGACAGCGCGCGACGATCTCTGATGTGGTTGGGGCCGTGCTTTGGCTCGTTTCTTGCGGCATCAGGCGTTCCTCCATTCGGGTGCGCGTTTTTCGACAAAGGCCGTCAGGCCCTCGACCGCGTCCCCGGTCTGCATCAGGGTCTCGAGATAAAGCCGCTCGACGGTGTCGAGCTTGCGCCCCACGCGTTTGCCATAGCCGAAACGCGCGGCTTGCACCGCCAGGCGCAGGGATGAGGCGCTGAGGCTCGCCAGGTGTGCGTCGAAGTAGGCCAAGGCCGCGGCTTCGGGATCCTCGGCGACCGCGTCGACCAGTCCCATGGCCACGGCTTCTTCGGCGGCGACGCTACGGCCTGAGGTCAGAAGGTCCTCGGCGCGGGCCTGGCCGATACGCTCGGGCAACAGGCAGCTTGCCGCCGGCGCGAAGACCGCCAGCTTGATTTCCGGCTGGCCGAGATGGGCGCCGGGCGCGGCGTAGATGCGGCTGCCCGCCGCCGCCACTTCCAGGCCGCCGCCGAGGCACTGGCCCCGGACGGCGACGAGGATGGGCACGGGCGCCACAACCATTTTTCGGATCAAGCCATGCAGGCCCTTGAGCATGGCAGCGCATTGGCCGGGCAGGTGTTCCTCGACGCTGGCGCCGAAGGAAAAGTGCGGGCCCTCGTGGTCGAGCAGCACGGCGAGCAGGTCGGCATTATCGAGATGTTCGGCACAGGCCGCGTCGAGGGCGGCGATCATCGCCGCGTCGATGATGTTGGCCTTGGGCCGCGCCAGGCGCAGCCGCAGCAGCTTGCCGTCGCGGTCGAACCAGACTTTCAGCGGGCTGTCGGCCATCACGAGTCTCCTAGCTTCCGCTCTGTCCGGCTTGGCGCTGCTGGGGCATCAGGCTTTCGACCAGCTCCGGCGTCCAGGGCGTGCCCTGGGCCAGGGCCTGGCGCAGCTCGACGAAGTCGATCTCGCGGCCGGTCTCACGGGTGCCCTCGGTGAAGGCGCGAAAGCCGGTGCGGGCCTCGTTCATCATGTTCAGCGCCAGCCAGGCGCGGGAATTCTCCTTGTTGCGGTTCCAGGCATCGAGCTTGGGCTTGCGCAGCTCTTCCAGGCTCTTGGTCATGCATTCCGGGAAGGTCTCCAGCAGCTTGGCGCAGAGGCGCTCGACGGCCTCGTCGAGTGGCCCCAAGTCGACCTCGCCGCGCGCCAGCAGCGCCTTGCCTTCCTTGGCTTCGGCGCCGCTCTTGAACTCGCCGTGCACAACGCGGCCGAAGCTGTCCAAATAGCGGTCGGTGATGGCCAGGGGGTTGGCGACAAATTCGCCGTCGACCTTCAGGGCCGGGACGATCTCGGCGATTATCCCCAGGCGCTGCGCCTTGTGGGCCGAAAAGGGTTCGCAGAGCGTGCCCGAGACCATGGCCTGCTCGCAGCCAACCATCACCGGCAGGAAGTCGGTCGAGCCGCCGATCGCCGCCGAGCCGTGTTTCGGGCCGGCCTGGCCGAAGCGGGCGAGATCCTGGGCGACGGAGAAGTCGCAGGCCATGCCGATCTCCTGGCCGCCGCCGACGCGCATGCCGTTGACGCGGCAGACCACCGGCTTGTCACAAGCCAGGATCGACGAGACCATGTCGTTGAACAGCCGCATGTACTGGCGGTATTCCTGCGGGTTGCCGGCGTAGTACTCGGCGTATTCCTTGGTGTTGCCACCGGTGCAGAAGGCCTTGTCGCCGCTGCCGGTGAAGACCACGGCGTTGACGTCGCGGGCCATGGCGGCGCGGCGAAAGGCAAGGATCGCGCCCTTGACCATCTCGGTCGTATAGGCGTTGTACTGCGACGGGTTGTCGAGGGTGATCCAGGCGTTATAGAGGCCTTCCGCCACTGTCCCGTCGAGGCGCCGGGCCGGGCGCTTTTCGTAGAGGATGCCGGGCACCACGGCCTCGGGCACCAGGTTGTGGTCGTTGAGGCTGTCGGGCTTGGTGGCTTCGACGATATGTGCGGGCTGGGCCATTTTGGCTGGATTCCTCTAGTGGGCCGGCTCTAGGACGGCGCGGCGCGTCAGTTCGTGGGCGTGGGCGGCGCGGAAGATCTCGTTGATTTCGGACAGGGGGTGGC
Organism: Kiloniellaceae bacterium; assembly: GCA_021776145.1. GTDB lineage: Bacteria > Pseudomonadota > Alphaproteobacteria > Kiloniellales > Kiloniellaceae > JAJFGM01. The sequence goes on from JAJFGM010000339.1 coordinate 7,277, forward strand.
GTTCGACGAAGGGCGCGACCTTGACCTTGCCGTCGAGCACCAGGTCAAGGGCGCCGCCGTAGAGGTCGGGCGTGCAACCCCAGTTGCCCAGCGCCCGGGCGTGAAAGGCCATGAGGTTGGACAGCCGCAGTTCCGTCTTGTCCATGGTGAAGCCGACGACGCTGAGCGTCGCGCCATGCACCAACAGGCCGTAAGCCGTCTGCTGACCGGCGGCGCTGCCGGAACACTCGAAGATGAACCACTCGGTGGCGCGCAGCCCCTGTTCCCTGGCAAAAGCGGCGACCGCCTTTTTCAGGTCGCGGCCGGAAATCTCCCTGGAGTTGAAGGTCTTGGCGGCGCCGTATTTGGCGATGGCCGCCAACTTGGCCGCGTCGATATCGATGGCGACGACGGTGGCGCCGAGGGCCGCGGCCACCTGCACGGCGTAACCGCCAACGCCGCCGGCGCCGATGACGATGGCCAGGTCGCCCGGGCCGATGCCGGACTGGACGGCGGCCTGATAGGGCGTGGTGACGGCATCGGCGACGACGGAAACGTCGGCCAACTCCAGGCCCTGCGCGGCCAGGCGCGCCTCGTCGAGGGCACAGAGGCCGCGCGCCGGCACGGTGATGTGGGTGGCGAAGCCGCCCTGGATGTCGTTGCCCGGCATCAACTGCGCCTTGCAGATCGTGCCCTTGCCACGGCGGCAGAGGTCGCAGTCGCCGCAAGGGATGACGGCGGCGATGATGACGGCTTGGCCGGCCCAATCCTCAGCCGCGTCATTGGTCCCGGGCCCGGTCTCGACGACACGGCCGGAAATCTCGTGGCCCAGCGCCAAGGGCAGTTCGTGTTTGGTGCGGACACCGTCGTAGAGGTAACCGAGATCGGTGTGGCAGACCCCGCAGCCGGCGATCTCGACCAGGACCTCGCCCGGTCCCGGCGTGCCGGGATCGAAAGCGACCCGTTCAAGCGGCGCCTCGACGGCGGTCATCATCCAGCGGTGTGCGGCGGATGTCATCGGCTCGGCTCCCCTCCCCCAGGTTCGTGGCCCGGACCCAGCACCGACAGGCGCCGTGGGCCTGAGTCTCGTTATTCAATAATTATGTACTGTAATACCGATTAATGAACTTGTCCATTCTTTTTTTGGGGCTATTGAGGATATTCCATTGGCGGTTTCGGACGCCGTGGCGAAGACGGTAATTGCGGTGACAGTGCACATAATTACGTAATTGCCGGCGGATTCAGATGGCAAGCTCACCTATTTCGACGAAAGTATTGGCGGACCAAGGTTGCGGGAACATAATCAAATGCACTGTCACCATAATTTCGGGAGGCCGGAGCCGAGATCATTGCTCAAGGGATGCCGGATTGGCACGATAGTGCCGTCGCGGGGCAAACCCGCGAACAACCAGGCAAGCGCATCGGGGAAGGCAGCAATGTTCAGGAGTCTCGGGCTTGGGTTCGTCCTCGTCGCTCTTGTCGGTTTTTCACCGCCATTCGAGAGCGCAGCGAAGACGACCCCGGACAGGGCCGCCAATACCCCGTACCAGGTGGCACAGGCCAGCACGCCAGCGGATTCCGCCATAAAGGCGGTCATTTCCGACCTCGAGCGTTTCGAAAAACAGGCGGAGAGCATGGCTCCCGGCGCCTCGGGCGCCAAGCGCACGCTGAAACTGCTCGGCCTGTCGGAAGGCCGGCTGAATTCGTCGCCCAATAAGGCTCACCCCTCGTGGGTCGGGACCAACAGCCGCCTGCAGACCTTGAAGCAGCGGCTGACCGACCTCGCCGCCGGAAAAACACCGGGCGCCGCGCCGGCCGGCCAACCCACGGCCGATGTCGATCCGGCGATCGCCCAGGCCACGTCGGAGTTGAAGCGCATCGATGCCGGCATCGAGGCCATGGCGCCGGGCGACAAGGTAAAGGGCCAGCAATTCATCAACGATCTCAACAAGGTCGCGAAGGTGCTATCGGCCTATCAGAACCGCGCCGATCCCCATTGGATCGCCGCCGCCCAGTCCTATAACGCCTTGAACAAGAAAACCGCCGCCAAGGCGAACGCGGCGGCCGAAAGTCAACCGGCAACAACGGCGCAACCGCCAGCCGTGGCGGCGCCGAATGCCAGCGAACAGCGGGTTACCGCCGCGCTCAAGCGCCTCCGGGACCTCGAGGTCAGCGCCCAACGCATCACCGCCGGTCAGCCGCAGGCGGCGCTTGGGCTGGTCAAGCAACTCGATTCCTTGTCGCAAGGCCTGGTGAGCGCCGAGGACAAGAACGATCCGCGCTGGGGCGAGCTGACAGGGCGATACCAAACGCTGCGAGGCGCGGTGGTGAGAATCGTCGTCGACAACGAGGCCAATAAGCTGGCCAAGATCCTTGCCGACAACATGCAAACCCTCGAGCGCGAGGACCCCCTGAGCGTGCAAAGAGCGGCGGAAACGCAGAGATGGCGGGACTTCGTCGCCCAGGCGCGCCAGCGGCAAGCCCAGATCCCCGATCAGGACAACAGCAACGTCGCCGCGCTCGGTGGCAGGATCGACGCGTTTGAGACCCTGCTGCAAGCCAAGCTCGCCTACCGGCCGCCGGAACAGGAGCCGCTGTGGAACGGCGACTGGTCGCTGGACAAGCCGGTTCTGATCGACTCCATCGGCGAAGCCGAAACCAGGGTGCTGGTGCAGGTGCACCAGACCCGGCCCTATAGCTGGGTGCCGGAACCCGAGCTGTTGGTCCGCTTCGCCGATTACGCTTCGGATGACGTGGTTGTCATGCAGTTGCTGAAAGACGGACAACCGCATGGCAAGCAGATGGTCTGCGGCGCGCGCGCCTGGTCGGAAGACGCCAAATGGCGCGAGTTCCCCAAAGGGGCGACGCTGGCCGCTTTCGGCTGTCGTCCGGGCAAGGAGTTCGGCCTGACGGAAAGCGGCCTCTTCACCCTCAAACTGACCTACAAACAAACGCTTTTGGGCGTCACTCACGACTTGGCGAATTTGCGTCTCAATGTGGTCGAACTCAAGCAGGGTGCTCAGAACAACCCCTATATCGTCTACGGCGACGATTTCGACATGGCACTGAGCGTGGCCACAATCGAAGAGGCCGGCGGCATGGCCTATGACGACGGCAACCCCCAGGAAAACAAGCTGATGTCGTCAATCGGCTCGGCGGCGCTGGGGCTGGACGAATATGCCGACGCACTCATTCGTGTCTGGTTCAAGACCGACGGCAAATTCGTGCCGACCAAGATGACCTGCTTCCACAACGACAAGAAGGTCGCCGAAGCCGCGACTTCGGGCGGCAGCGATCGCGGTTATTGGACGCATACGGATGCCGGGCGGCGCAGCGTGAAATGGTCGCGCGCCGTCTATCGGCTGCACGACCTCAAATTCCGCCCCGCCGCCGACGGCGCGGCCAGCTTTGCCCGGCCCGTGCATTGGATGAACGACAACCCCGGCGACTACCGCTGCGTCATCACCGGTGGCGGGGAGATCCTCAAGGAACTCTTTTTTGCCATCGGCGATGACGGAAAGATCGTCAAGCCGGCCTGCCAAGCGCAATCCATGAAGACGACGCGACAGGTAACCCTGTTACGCCATGTAAACAAACTGCCACCAAAAGTCGCATACGACGCGGAAATCGGACGTCAGTTCGGCTTTTTCGGGAACGTCAGTTGGCAAGGTGACTGCCCGCTGCTGGAATAAACCCGGCTCGCAGCCCCCCGCCACGGTGATCGCCTGGCCGATGGATTGGCGACAATGGTGCCGCACACAGCTCGACCAAGGCAGGGAACGCCCGTGACCTTGGAGGCGGCTACTTGCCCACCACCAGGCAGCCCTGGCCGCGCGCCTTGAGCTGGGCGCAGAGGTCGACGGCCGTGGCGCGGTTGGGGAAGTAGGCGGTCTGCACGCGGTAGAAGACGCCGCGGTCGCCGAGATCGGCGCTTTGCAGGATCAGCGATAGACTGCCGAGCAGGTCGGGAAAGCTTTTTTGCAGGCGGCGCCATTCCGCTTCCGCCTTGTCGCGCGCGTTCAGGGAGGCGAGTTGGAGCTTGACGCCTTCCGCAACGGGCCCGGGCTCTTGCGCCTGCAGGCGGGCCAGCGAAAACAGCAGCAGCGCCGCGACCAGGATCGCCAAGCGTGTCATTTTTGAGTCCAATTCCCCGTAACTTCGAAATGCGGAGGCAAACTTCGCGCGAGCGAATCGCGCCATTGGCAATTTCTGCCGCCGAATTCTGCGGGATTCTCGCCGTCACCGCAACTCCAATGCAAAAATCTGGGCGTCGCCTCGGGCGTCCCGGGGCCCCTGGCGTGGGCGCGATTTGTTAACCCTTTCCGACCTACACTGGCCATCGGATCGCGAGCCATTTTCCCTCACATTCTGGCCAACGGAGGACACCGGTGTTCTTCAAGAAACACAACAGTGACACAGCCGAACCGGCTCAACAGCAATCGGCCCCGGCAGTGCCCCTGCAGCCGCCGGCGGTCAAGGCCGCCCCGGTGCAGCATTCGGTGATCGGCCCCGACCTGAAGATCACCGGCGACCTCGTCAGTTCCGGCGATATTCGCGTCGACGGCGCGGTCAGCGGCAACATCACCTGCCGCACGCTTGAGCTTGGCAAAGCCCCGGTTCTGGAGAGCAAGGTCAAGGCCGAGACCGTGCGGATTTGCGGCGTCTTTTCCGGCGAGGTCGAGGCCAAGTCGGTGGTGCTGTCGAAGTCGGCCCGGGTCGACGGCAAGATCTACCAGGAACGCCTGGAGATCGAACTCGGCGCCCAATTCGAAGGCGAAGTTCGGCCGCTGGCCGAAGCGCGCAAGCCCAACAAGGCCGAACCGGAGCAAACACAAGGGCTGGTTCGTGTCGTCTGAGCTTGGGGTCGCCAGGTTATCCGGGCCGGTCCCCTGCGGCCCGGGTTCGCCGCCGCGGGCGCCCCGCCCAGCACGGCACCGTGATGCGAAATCGCTATAAAAACGCGCCGAATTAATGCACTTCGTGCCCTGGTCCGGCGCACAAGACCCGCTGACACAGTACGGCCAAGGCCGCCCGCTCGCGAATCTGCGAAGGACGGGGCATGACTCGAGACGAGGAAATGATGAACATAGCCGAAGAACTGCGCAGCAAAGTCGAAGCGGCGGTCGAGCGCGCCAAACTGGCCGTCGAGCGCGGCAAAAACCTGGTTTCGACTCTTGACGCGCGCCTTGCCAAACTCGAAATCGAGCTAGCGGCCTACACCGCCAAGTGCAGCGAACTCGAAACCGAGATTGCGGCCAGCACCGCCAAGTGCGGCGGCCTCGAAAGCGAGAACCTTGGTCTACAGAGGCATTTGGATCTCTTGCTGAGCGCCGTCGAGCAAGACCGCTTCGACGAAATCTTCGACAGGGCCTCGCGGCGGGTCGGCGACATCGCATCGGCGCTCCAGCAAGGACGGGCACAGGCCGCACCGAACCCCAACGGGCTGGAAGCGGCCCCTTCCGAGGATCACCGCTCCAACACCGACCCCGAAACCCCTAGCGATCCGGAAGCCCCTAGCGGTCTCGAAGCCCCTAGCGGTCCGGAAGCCCCTACTGATCCGAAAGCCGCTACCGGTCCCGAAGCCCCTAGCGGCCCGGAAGAGGGCAGCGACCGGCAGAGCGAGATCGATAGGGCCGCCGAGCGCAACCCCGACGCCGCGCCGGCAAAGGCCAAATCCCGCGGCAAGAGCAAACGCGAGGCCAATAGGAGCAACCTGAAGCTCATCAGCAGCAACCCGGAGGAACCGGCACCGGAAAGCGACGACGTCAAAGATGGCGACAGGGATCGCGACGGCGACGACGATGTCGCCGTCATGGAAGTGGTCGAACGCTTGAGCAGCCTGTCCCACGAACTCGCCGACAGCGAATCGAGCGCCTGAGCCAGGCCGGCACCACGCCGCCCGCCGATCGCACCGACTTGGCGGCCCGATCAACATCCCGATCCATATCCAGATCAACATGTAGTAGATCGATACCGGCAACGGCTACAGCATCTTGCAATATCATGGTTAACGTGTCACAATCCTCCCTTGACGGTCGTGGTCGCCGTCCGCTTCCGGGCAGAATTGGCCCAAGGACGTCTCGAAAGAGATCCCGAAGTTCGGATTCGATGCGCGAAACCTTGCCACCTTGCCCGGCGCTAGTGCCACCGGCCGTCACGACAAGGCAAGGTCAGCGCTCTGAACTGGTGGCTCGACACAGGGTCATTGGGGTCACGGCAAGAGAGGATTAGCAGCAATGCTGGTCGTCGCACTCGCATCTCAAAAAGGCGGATCCGGCAAGACGACGTTGGCCGGTCACATCGCGGTCGAGGCTGACCGTCGCGGCGCTGGACCCGTTGCCATCGTCGACACCGATCCGCAGGGCAGCCTCGCCGACTGGTGGAACGAGCGCAAAGCCGAAACGCCGACCTATCTTCACACCTCGCTCATCCGGCTGTCGAGCGACGTCGACCGCATGCGCGAGATCGGCACCAAATTGCTGGTCATCGACACCCCGCCGGCGATCACCTCGACGATCAGCGAAGTGATCGGCTTGGCCGATATGGTGGTTGTTCCGACCCGGCCGAGCCCGCACGACCTGCGCGCCGTCGGAAAGACGGTGGAGATCGTCGAAGAGCTCGACAAACCGATGATATTCGTCATCAACGCGGCGTCGTCGCGGGCCCAGATCACGAACGAGGCGGTGATCGCCCTGTCCCAGCATGGAACGCTGGCCCCGGCGATCATCCATCAGCGCAGCGACTTCGCCTCGAGCATGATCGAT
>JAJFGM010000340.1 GCA_021776145.1 Kiloniellaceae bacterium
TCGGGCCGACGCAAATCCCAGACCGCCACCCGCGCGCCGGCGGCGTGGTAGTGGCGCGCGATTTCCGCCCCGATGCCGTTGGCGCCGCCGGTGACGACCGCCACGCGGCCGGAAAAATCATAGCTTACGTTGCTCATCTCAGGTTTTGCCCTTTGTTTGAAATCGGGCCCAACAGCGCTCCAACGCGCTATTCCGCGGTCCCATAATTCGCCGGCAAGGCCACTTGCAGACTTTCCAGGTCGGCGCTTGCGCCTGCCAGGGCGTAGGTCATGCCCTGGGGGATGACGAAGCTGTCGCCGGGGCCGAGATCCTCATCCGCCTGGCCTGCCGCCGAAAGCCGGGCCGAGCCCGCGAGCAGGAAGCTGAAGAGGAACTCGGCGGTATGGCGGTGCGGAGGCAGACCTCTGGTGGTGCCGTCGCTGGCGGGGAAGCGCAAGACGCGGGCGTCGGCGAGGCCGTCGGTGGCGGCGTCGATGCCGTTGTCGCGGCTTTCGACGCCGGCGAAGCGCCAGGGTTGCCAGGGCGTCTCGGCGGCCTGGTGGCGGAGGAAACGCTGGCTGCCGAAGTCGCGCTCGGGATCGAGGGCCGCGGTCGGCAGCTCCAAATCGTGGTCGATGCCGGTCATGTGGTCGGCCGGACAGCCGATCTCGATGACCTCAAGGCCCGGCGAGCATTCGACGACACGATGGCGGATCTCGGGCGGCTGCAGGACGCAGTCGCCGGCATGCATGCGGAACAGCGGTCCCTGGTCCTGATAGAGCAGGTCCACCCAGCCGCGATAGCAGAAGATCATCTGAAAGCGGATCTTGTGGAAGTGCACCATGTCGGGCACCGGTCCGCCATCGGGAATACGGATGTGAGAGGCGATGAAGCGGCCGCCCTGGCGGTCGGGGACGAGGTCGCGATACTGCATGCCGGCGCGCCCGATGCCCCAGGCGTCGGCTGGGCTCAGCCGGGTGACGACGAAGCTGGGTGCATTCGCCGGCAGTTGTAACGGCGCAGCGTCGGCGACGAACTCGACACGCGTGCCGTTCGGCGCCGTGAGTTCCGTCGCGCCGGCGGCGAGGGCGGCCGGATCGGCGCAGTGAAGACGCAAGGTGCCCGGCGGCAGCTCGGCGCCGCGCTCGAGGCGCAGGCGCAGGCCGTAGCCGGCGACCACGGCCACGGCGGGGTCATCGGCGGGAAAGATCGCCTCGAGGCGGAAACCGAGCCGGTCCTTGAAGAAGGGCAGGGTGTCCTTCAGGTCGCCGCCGGGCAGGACGATTTCGGCCTTTGCGATATTGGCGACCGCGCTGTCGTGGTCCCGCGCATCATTCATGTCCTGACGGCCCCGGTTGACTCAAATTTCCGCAGGCGCGACCCTCTCGTGAACGCTGGTTCCCGTCAAGACCGTGTATGGGGCGTTGATATCTGGGCTGTGATCCCGGCGCCATTACACCCCGCCCCTATGGACTACAGCTCCCTGCGCAAAAGCGCCGCACCGGCGGCCAAAGCCTGCAGCTTGCCACTCGCCACCTGGCGCGGCAGCGGCGCCATACCGCAGTTGGTGCAAGGCAGGATGCGCTCGGCATCGACATACCGCGCGGCGTCACGCAGGGTCGCGGCAACCTCTTCAGGGCTTTCGATCTCCAGCGAGGCGACGTCGATGGCACCGACCATGACCTGCTTGTCCTTCAACAGGCCGAGCAGGGAGAGCGGCACCTTGGAGTGGGCGCATTCGAGCGAGACCTGATCGATGCGCGAGCTGTTGAGCGCCGGAAAGATCTGCTCGTACTGGCGCCATTCGCTGCCCAGGGTCTTTTTCCACTCGATGTTCTCGATGATGCCGTAGCCGTAGCAGATGTGCACCGCCGTCTTGCAGCCAAGGCCGGCCATGGCTTCGTGCAGCGCCGCGACGCCCCACTCGTTGACGTCGTCCATAAAGACATTGAAAGCCGGTTCATCGAACTGGATGAGGTCGACGCCGAGCGCCTCCAGTTCGCGTGCCTCTTCGTTGAGGATGCGGGCGAAGGCCATGGCCATGTCGGCGCGCCGCCCATAGTGGTCGTCGGCGATGGTGTCGCAGATGGTCATCGGCCCGGGCAGGGTGAACTTCAGCGGGTGCCGGGTGTGCTGCCGGGTGAAGCGGACCTCGTCGCCGTGCACCGAGCCTTTGCGCGCGACCGGGCCGGTGACGGTCGGGACATCGACGACGTAGCGATTGTCGCGGATGCCCATCTTGGTTTTCCTGTTCCAGTCGATGCCGTCGATCTGCCCGAGAAAGCCATGCACGAAGTGCTCGCGGAACTGTTCGCCGTTGCCGACCACGTCAATGCCGCAGTCTTCCTGTTCCTTGAGCCAGACCAGGGCGGCGTCTTCTTTGCCACGTTGCAAGTCCTCGCCTTCCAGGCGCCAGGGTGCCCATAGCTTTTCCGGTTCGGCGAGCCAGGACGGTTTTGGCAGGCTTCCAGCGATTGTCGTCTCTAGCATCGAGAGTTCCCCCAGTCCTTGCGTGATGAAATCAAGATACCACAACAACGGACGCCGTGATCGGGGGGCGGCGGAAATATGTAAAGACGAGCGATCGGCGAGTCTGTCGGTTGCTCGGGACGACGTTTCCATAGGCGTCCGCGACCGGCTCGGCGCCTCCCCACGGTCGAGCGGTGCGGAGGTGACCCTTGGAGAATTCGAGACTACACTGCGGTCGGAGCTACGCGTGTGCGATGAATTGAAACAGGACCGGGGTGTAATGATAGGGCTTGGATTGTGCGAGACGATCGTGTTGCGGCAGCCCCGTGGGAGTGGTGGGTGATGGATCGTCCTCTCGGATTCGGCGTCGTCGGCCTGGGTATGATCGCGGAATTCCATGCGCGTGCCTTGCAGGCGATGGCGGGGGCGGAGCTCGTCGCCTGCTATTCCCGCGATCCGGACAAGGCGGCTGTCTTTGCCGCGCGGCACGGCGGCACGGGCCACAATGACTACGACGCATTCCTCGACAATCCGGGCCTGGATGTGGTGGCGATCTGCACACCGAGCGGTGCCCACCTGGAGCCGACCGTCGCGGCGGCGGCGGCCGGCAAGCATGTGATCTGCGAGAAACCGCTGGAGGTGACGATCGAGCGGGTCGACCAGATGATCTCGGCCTGCGCCGATGCCGGCGTTCTGCTGGCGGGGATATTTCCGCGCCGCTTCAACCCCTCGACGCGGCTTTTGAAGCAGGCCGTCGATGGCGGTCGTTTTGGCCGCATCGCCATGGCCGACGCCATCGTGAAGTGGTGGCGTCCGCAAGCCTACTACGACAGCGGCGCCTGGCGCGGCACCTGGGCGCTGGATGGCGGCGGCGCGCTGATGAACCAGTCGATCCACAGCATCGATCTGCTGCTGCATGTCATGGGCGACGTCAAATCGCTGCGCGCCGAAACCCGCCTGATCGCGCATTCGGGCATCGAGGTCGAGGACACCGCGGTCGCCAGCCTGGAATTCGCGTGCGGCGCCTTGGGCGTCATTCAGGGCTCGACGGCCTGCTGGTCGAAGGCCGGGCATGCGGCTGAAATCCAGATCACCGGTTCGCGTGGTTCGGTTTTCATGGCCGACGACCGCTTTCGTGTGTGGGAGTCCGCGGAGGAAACCGCCGAGGATGCCTCTGTCCGAGCCGAATTCGGTCTTGAAGGTTCAAGCGCCGGCGCCGGCGCCGCCGACCCCTCGGCCATCGATTTTGCATGGCATCAACGCAACTTCGAGGATCTCGTCGCTGCCCTGCGCGACGGCCGGGCGCCGGCGATCGACGGCGGGGAGGCGCGCCGGTCCGTCGCCCTTATCCGCGCCATCTACGAGTCCGCGGCGGCCGGTGGCCAGAAAATTAGCGTGAACTGAAATGGCTGTGAGCTGAAGATGTATCTGACCGGGTTTGCCGACGAAGCCGGGCCGGACCTGGCGACTCAGATCCGCGCGACCAGGGAACTGGGCTGGAACGCCATCGAGTCGCGCTCGATCGGCGGCACCAATATTCACGATCTCGACGCGGCGGATTTCGACACGGCTTGCGCGATGCTGGAGGCGGCGGAGGTTCGGGTGAGCTGTTTCGGCTCGACCATCGCGAACTGGGGCAAGCGCATCGAGGATCCTTTCGAAATCACCCTGGCGGAAGTCGAGCGCGCCATTCCGCGCATGCAGCGGCTTGGCACGAAACTCGTCCGCATCATGAGCTATGCCCGCTGTACCGGCGCCGAGCAGAGGGCGGAAGAGCGGTTTCGCCGCCTGCGCGACGTCACCGCGCGCTTTGTCGCGGCCGGACTGACACCGGTGCACGAGAACTGCATGAACTATGGCGGGATGAGTTGGCGGCACAGCCTGGAACTGGTCGAGAAGGTGCCCGGGCTGAAGCTGGTGTTCGATACTGGCAACCCCGCCATCACCAGGGACTATTCCAGCGACCGGGATATTACCCAGGATCCGCTGGAGTTCTTCACTCGGGTCCGACCCCATATCGCCCACGTTCATATCAAGGATGCCCACCTGGAAGACGGCCGGGAGGTCTATCGCTACCCGGGCGAGGGCGGCGCGCGCGTGCCCGAAATCCTGCAAGCGCTGAGCGACAGCGGGTACGACGGCGGGCTTTCGATCGAGCCGCACATGGCGGCCGTCTTCCACGATCCGGAGGCGGCAAAGGCGTCGGCCGCCGAAAGCTACGATATCTACATCGAATACGGAAAACGACTGATGCGGCTGCTGGGCGGGATCGGGGTGGAGCCCCGCCGCTACGACGGCTGACAGGCTCTTGATTTGAGAAGGAAATGACGAAATGTGGCCAGACACCAGGTTGATCGACCTCTTCGGTATCGAGCTGCCGATCGTGCAGGCGCCGATGGCCGGCGCCAACGGTTCGGCCATGGTGATCGCGGCGAGCCAGGCC
>JAJFGM010000035.1 GCA_021776145.1 Kiloniellaceae bacterium
CTGTGTCGACGACCACTCGCGCGTCGCCTTCTCCCAGATCAAGCCCAACGAGAAGGCCGTCAGCGCCATCGCCTTCCTCAAGGCCACGGTCGCTTTCTACGCCAAGCTCGGCGTCAAGGTCGAACGGGTCATGACCGACAACGGCAGCTGCTACAAAGCCTTCGCCTTCCGAGATGCCTGCAAGGCTCTCGGGCTGCGCCATATCCGAACCAAACCCTATACACCAAAAACCAATGGAAAGGCCGAGCGCTTCATCAAGACCGCTCTCAACGAATGGGCCTACGCGCGCGCCTATCAGACTTCAGACCAACGCGCCGAGCACCTGCCAGAGTGGATCCACAGCTACAATTGGCACAGGCCGCACGGCGGAATAGGATCACAGAAACCAATCTCCAGAATCCCTCTGTCCGGGGACAACCTGTTGAGGCTCCACAGCTAGAGCGCGCCTTCGACGACAACACGGTGGTCATCGTCGACGTTCCGGTCGACTATTATTAAGAACATGAAACTGACAGAGAAGCTCGGACAACCGGTCTGCACGAACTGACCCCCCTCGCCCTTCGGAATCCGGATGCCGTTCGCTTGAGCACGGCTGCGCGAATGTGAAGTCGGCGCGGCTCCAACCAACACACTTGCCCTAGTGAGGGCTCCAACCGTTCTGAATTGAAGGCACCATCATGCGCAAGCGTTTCTACATCCTGTCGACCTTCGGCCTTCTCATCTCGGCGGCGGCGACCTGGTTCTGGCTGCCGGCGGTTGCCCTGCTGATCGTGATTATCGGTGTTGTCGGGGTGGGCATCCACGACATCGTTCAGAAGAAACAAACGATCAAGCGCAACTACCCGGTCGGCGGTCACGGCCGTTATTTCATGGAATGGCTGCGCCCGATGATCAATCAGTATTTCATCGAGTCCGATACCGACGGCGTCCCGATCAGCCGCATGTTTCGCTCGGTTGTCTATCAACGCGCCAAGGGCGCCTTGGACACCGTGCCCCTGGGAACCAAGCTGGACACCTACAGTGTCGGCTACGAGTGGATGGATCATTCCCTGGCCGCCTTGCGGGTCGGCCACGATGCACCCGGCCCGCGCATTCAAGTCGGCGGCCCTGCCTGCAGGCAGCCCTACAGCGCCAGCATCTTCAACATCTCGGCAATGAGTTTCGGTGCGCTTAGCAAACATGCCATCCTGGCGCTCAACGGCGGCGCAAAATTGGGCGGTTTCGCGCACAACACCGGCGAGGGTGGCTTGAGCCCCTACCACCTGGAGCGGGGTGGCGACGTGATCTGGCAGGTCGGCACTGGCTATTTCGGCTGCCGTGATCCCGAAGGCCGCTTTTCGCCCGAGAAATTCGCTGAGAATGCGACCCTGCCGAACGTGAAGATGGTTGAAATCAAACTCTCACAAGGTGCCAAGCCGGGACACGGCGGCATTCTACCGGCCATCAAGAACACTCCGGAAATTGCCGATATACGTGGCGTGGAGCCCTATACCACGGTTGATTCCCCACCGACCCACAGCGCCTTTTCGACGCCGGAGGGATTGCTGCGGTTCGTTGCCCAGCTCCGCGAACTCTCGGAAGGCAAGCCGGTCGGTTTCAAGCTTTGCATCGGACGCAAGACGGAGTTCCTCGCCCTGTGCAAGGCGATGATCGAGACCGGCATCACGCCCGACTTCATCACGGTCGACGGCGGCGAGGGCGGGACCGGCGCCGCGCCGCTGGAATATACCAATTCGGTCGGCATGCCACTGCGCGACGGGCTGGCATTCGTGGTCGACTGCCTGGTCGGTTTCGGCCTCAGGCAGGACATTCGGGTGATCGCCGCCGGAAAGGTCCTGACCGGGTTTCATCTCGTCAAGCTGCTGGCACTCGGTGCCGACTGCTGTAACAGCGCCAGAGCCATGATGCTGGCGTTGGGTTGCATTCAATCGCTGGAGTGCAACAACAACAGTTGTCCGACCGGCATCACCACGCAGAACGCGGATCTCTACGAAGGCCTCGACATCGATGACAAGACGCTGCGTGTCGCGAACTTCCATAAGGCGACCGTGCATTCCGTCGTCGAACTACTGGCGGCGGCCGGACTTGAGCAGCCGGATCAGGTGACGCGCATTCACATCAATCGCCGCGTTAGCGCGCAATCCGTCATGACCTACGAAGAGATTTATCCCTCGATGGGAGTGCCCGGCTGCCTGCTCGAGGCGCCTTACCCCGCGGTCATTCAAAAGGCGATGGACAGCGCCCGCGCCGACTCTTTCGCCTGAGCCCTGCGTCGTCGAATATTTGCTATAGGGCCTGATGAAGTTCAGGTTGCGGTCTCGAGCCCGGGTCGTCCCTTGGCCATATTGGCCCACAGCGAGGAGCGACAAAGCGCTAGATCGACGTCACGGCGAACCGAGATAGCGGGAGGCCGGCAAAAGCAGGGAAAAGGGTACAGCGGCGCGGGCTGTTTCGAAGTCGGCCCGATGCGCGTAAGCTTGATTGAGTCGAACTGATTGGCCGGTCGAACACCGTCACAGCGGCCGCGTAACCTGTCGAGGTTAGGAAAAAAGGGACGAGCGCTATGATCAAGAAGATATTGGTACCCGTGGACGGGTCACCGCACAGCATCAAGGCCGCGGCGTGGGCCAGCGATATCGCGGTCAAATACGACGCCGAACTCATCCTCTTGCATGTGCTGCTGCGCGGCCACATGCCGGAAGGGTTAGAGCGATTGCTGGAGGTGGAGCGCGGTGCGACCGGACGCGGGCGATCCGATAACCTTGTCAACATGCCGCAGGAAATCATGGCGCGCGTGCAAGACCGCGCCAATACCCAGCTTTCCATCGACGATCTCGAGATTATCGGCAAGTTCGTGCTGTCGAACATCAGTGCCATCTGCGCCGAGAAGGGTGCGAAGAAGATCACCAAGAAGGTCGAGGAAGGCTACGCCGCGGAAGTCATACTGGACCTGGCGCAGAGTGCCGGCGTCGACATGATCGTCATGGGCAGCCGCGGTCTTGGGGGCCTAAAGGGATTCTTGATGGGCAGCGTCTCGCTCAAGGTGACCCAGGCGGCCAGCTGCACCTGCGTGACCGTGAAATAGGCGCAAAGGACGGACAGGGGGTCACTCCGACCGACCGGAGTCGCGACATGCGGATCGCGAGTTTCAATGTCGAAAACCTGACCGACTCGCCAACCAGCGATGTACCGCTGAACGCGCGGATAGATATCCTGCGGCCGCAGCTTGCGCGCCTCGCCGCCGATATCCTGTGTCTGCAGGAAGTCGACGCGACAAAGCATCGGCAAACCCACCGGCGCGAACACAGCGCGCTGAAAGCCCTGTTGCGGGAGACGCCCTACCAGGACTTTCACCTGGCCTCCAGCCTCGACCGCAATTCCGGCCTTCCGCGTGATAAGCACAATCTGGTCACCTTGAGCCGTTGGCCGATCACCTGCAGCCAACAGCTCTGCTGCGATCTGCTGCAGCCGCCGCTGTATCGAAACGTCACCAGCGAGCCGCCGCAAGACGCCGCCGCCGCGGTTACTTGGGATCGGCCTATCCTGCATGCGCAAATAGCCCTGCCCAACGGCCAGGCTCTGCATATCTTGAACATGCACCTGCGCGCGCCCCTGGCAGCGCGCATCCCCGGTCAGAAATCCGGCCCCTTCGCCTGGAAGAGCGTGCCCGGCTGGGCCGAAGGCTACTTCCTCGCCGCGATCAAGCGATCCGGGCAAGCCTTGGAAGCGCGGCTTTTCATCGACAGCCTCTTCGATGCCGACGAGAAAGCCCTCGTCGCGGTTGCCGGCGATTTCAATGCCGAGGAAAAGGAGGTTCCCTTGCACATTGTCATGGGAGACCCCGAGGATACCGGCAACGGCCGCCTGGCGGGCCGCGCGCTGGTGCCCCTTGAGCACTCCTTGCCACACGAACGCCGCTTCACCGTGGTGCACCGCGGCCGCAAGCTGATGCTCGACCACCTTCTGATTTCACTCCAGCTGCAGACAAGCTACCGCGACATCGAGGACCACAACGAGGCCCTCGGCGACGAACTCGTCGCCTATACATTGATCGACGCCGCGCCGGATTCCTACCATGCCCCCATCGTCGCGAAATTCGAATTGAACGAATGAAGGACGCAACGACGATGGGGGCATGCTAGGAAATCGACGCCGCAAGTTGGGAGCGAACTGGAAATTCAACAGGTGAAGAGCCGCATACTGTCGCGATGCCTGGTCACGGCGCTCGTCCTTCTTAGCCTGGTCAATTCCGCCAGCCAAGCGGTCGCCGCCGAGCCCGCGGATCCGCACAAGCTCTTTGAGCAGCGCTGCGCCGCTTGCCATGACCCGCACGCCGGCATTTTTGTCCGAGACAGCCAGGAACGCAGGAAGGACGCCGTGGTTGGGCGCAAGAGCGGTCGGGAGCTGCGCGCGTTTCTGGTGGAGGGGCACGGCAGGCTGGCGCCCCTGGAAGTCGACGTCATGGTGCAGCATCTGACCTCGATCCTGGCCGCGGACGGACTGTTCCGCGACCGCTGCCTAATTTGTCACGGTCGCGCAGTCGAACTGGCCCGCGGCAAACTCATCATTCGGCAAGGCAGGTTGGTCGGCCGCTATACGGGCCGCGACGTCGAGAGCTTCCTAAAGACGCATGGCCGGATCGATGACACCCAAGCCGAAACACTGCTTCGGGTACTGGCGCGGCAGTCGAGTAGCTATCCGGCAGAGTGAGACCCCTACCGCGCGGAGTTCAATAAATTGGCCCGGCGCGGCCGACAGGCCGGATAGTCGGGACTCCTCGCCGACCTCTTCGACAGTCGGCGGCGGCGACGGCAGGCCGACCCGCCTTAATCCCTCTGGATATTAGCGCAATTTCCGCTATAAATGGAATCTGTATCGAACAAAATACATATATCTGAACAGAACGCGTAAAAATGCAGAATTTCGCAGAATCATTCGGTTTGGCATTCCAGTTAATGCTGTCCGCCGACCCTGATCTCATGGAAATCATCGGGCTGTCGCTTCAAGTCAGTCTGTCGGCGTTGCTCATTTCCCTCGTGCTTGGCTTGCCGCTTGGCGCGGCCATCGGCATGACCCGTTTCCACGGCCGCGGCGCGACCATAATCTTGTTGAACGCCCTTATGGGTCTGCCGCCAGTGGTTGTCGGCCTTTGCGTCTATCTGATGCTGTCGCGGGCCGGACCCATGGGGTGGCTTGGGCTGCTCTACACGCCGACCGCCATGATCATCGCCCAAGCGATCCTCGTCACACCGATCATCGCCGCCCTGTCGCGGCAGATTGTCGAAGACCTGCACGCTGAATATGCCGAGCAGTTCCGCTCGCTCTGCGTGCCGCCGGGAACGGCCGCCGGCGCGCTGCTTTGGGACGCGCGCTATTCCTTGCTGACGGTCGCGCTCGCCGGGTTCGGCCGCGCCGTCGCCGAGGTCGGTGCGGTGATCATTGTCGGCGGCAACATCGACCACTTGACCCGGGTCATGACCACCGCCATCGCACTCGAGACCTCGAAGGGCGACCTGGCCCTGGCCCTGGCGCTTGGCATCGTGCTGCTCAGCCTCTCGCTTATCGTCAATGCCGCCGTCATGGCGCTGCGCATGACCGCCGAAAAGCACGCTTATGCCTGACGCGATCAAAACCATCGCAAAGGGCGGCGACAGATTGCGGGCCGTTGCGAAGCCGACCTCCATCCTGCCTTGCGAGGCGCAGCGGCTGTGCTTTGAGGTCGGTGGTACGCGGCTCATCGTCCGGCTCGACCTGCGGCGGAGCGCCGACGCCGTGACCATCGTCAGGGGTCCGAACGGCGCCGGCAAGACCGTCCTCGTGCGCCTGTTG
>JAJFGM010000341.1 GCA_021776145.1 Kiloniellaceae bacterium
GCATGCCCTGACGCGTCTCGGCGTCGAAAAGGGCGACCGCGTCGCCACCCTGGCGTGGAACGGCTACCGCCACTTCGAGCTCTACTTCGCCATATCGGGCATCGGCGCGGTCTGTCACACCATCAACCCGCGGCTTTTCCACGACCAGCTCACCTACATCGTCAACCACGCCGAGGATAAATACATCTTCGTCGACCTGACCTTCGTGCCGCTGCTCGAGGGCCTGGCCGCCGACCTGCCCAAGGTCAAGGGCTACGTGGTCATGACCGACGCCGTGCATATGCCCACGTCGTCGCTGCCCAATCTTCTGTGTTACGAGGACCTGCTGGCCCCCGAGGCCGAGGTCTACGACTGGCCGCTGTTTGACGAATTGACGGCCTCGTCGCTGTGTTACACCTCCGGTACCACCGGCGAGCCCAAGGGCTCGCTCTATTCGCACCGCTCGACCGTGCTGCACAGCTTTTCCGTCAGCACCGGCGAGGCCCTGGCCTGCAGCAGCTCGGATACGCTGCTGCCGGTGGTGCCGATGTTCCATGTCAACGCTTGGGGCATGCCCTATGCCTGTGCCATGAACGGCGTCAAACTGGTGCTGCCCGGCGCCGACTACAGCGGCGCGGCGCTTTACGAGCTGATCGAAGGCGAAGGCGTGACCAAGGCGGCCGGCGTGCCGACCATCTGGTTCATGTTGCTGGAATACTTGCGAAACGAAGGCAAGACCTTCTCGCGGCTCAACACCGTTGTCGCCGGCGGCGCCGCGGTGCCGCGTTCGATGATCGAAGCCTTTCAGAACGAGCACGGCGTCGACGTCTATCACGCCTGGGGCATGACCGAGACCAGCCCGGTCGGCACTACCGGTCGCCTCAGCGCCGCCGACAAGAGGCTCTCCAAGGAAGAACAGGTCTCGATCAAGTGCAAACAGGGCCGGGCCGTCTATGGCCTCGATATGAAGATCGTCGACGACGACGGCCAAGAGCTGCCGCGCGACGGCAAGGCCTTTGGCGAGCTGATGGTACGCGGCCCCTGGGTCATCGGCGCCTACTTCGAGAACCAGGCCGCGACCGCCGCCGCCATCGAGGACGGCTGGTTCCGCACCGGCGACGTTGCCCGGCTCGACAGCGCCGGCCACATGCAGATCGTCGACCGCAGCAAGGATCTCATCAAGTCGGGTGGCGAATGGATCAGCTCCATCGACCTGGAAAACCTCGCCGTCGGTCATCCCGAGGTGGCCGAGGCCGCCGCCGTCGGCATGCCGCATCCGCATTGGGGCGAGCGCCCGCTTTTGGTGGTGGTGGCGGCCGAAGGCGCCAGTCCGACACGCGAAGGCATGCTCGCGTACCTGGCCGACAAGGTCGCCAAGATCTGGATGCCAGACGATGTCATCTTCATGGACGAGCTGCCGCACACCGCGACCGGCAAGATCTCGAAACTGCAGCTGCGCGAGAAACTCGCGGACTATAGATTGCCGACGGCGTAACACCGTCAGGTCCCCCAATTGGAGCCGCCTTATGGATTTTTCCTATTCCGAGAAAGTCGAGACCTACCGCCAGCGTCTGCTCGCCTTCATGGACGAGGTCATCTACCCCAATGAACGGGCCTACTTCGAGCAGGTCGAGGCGGCGGAAAACCGCTGGCAAAGCCCCGCGATCATGGAGGAGATGAAGGGCAAGGCACGCGCCGCGGGCCTGTGGAACCTCTTCCTGCCGGAAAGCGATCTGGGCGCCGGGCTCAGCAACCTCGAATACGCGCCGCTTTGCGAGATCATGGGCCGCTCGCCGGTGGCGCCCGAGGTCTTCAACTGTTCGGCGCCGGATACCGGCAACATGGAGGTCCTGGCGCGCTATGGAGACGCGGCGCAGAAAGAGGCCTGGCTGACGCCGTTGCTGGCCGGCGAGATCCGCTCGTCCTTTGCCATGACCGAACCCGACGTCGCCTCGTCGGACGCCACCAACATCCAATCGCGCATCGCGCGCGACGGCGACGACTATATTGTCAACGGCCGCAAGTGGTGGATCAGCGGCGCCGGCGACACGCGTTGCGCGATCTTCATCTTCATGGGCAAGACCGATCCCAAAGCCGACCGCCACAAGCAGCAGTCGATGATCCTGGTGCCGCGCGACACGCCCGGCGTGACGCTCATCCGACCCTTGACCGTGCTCGGCTACGACCACGCGCCGCACGGCCACTTCGAGATCGACTTCAAGGACGTGCGCGTGCCGGCCAGCAACCTGCTGCTCGGCGAGGGCCGTGGTTTCGAGATCGCCCAGGGCCGCCTCGGCCCCGGCCGCATCCACCACTGCATGCGCCTGATCGGTGTCGCCGAACGTTCGCTGGAGGCGCTCTGCGCCCGCGCCAAGTCGCGCGTCGCCTTTGGCAAAGCCCTCTCCGAGCAAGGCGTGGTCATGGAAACCATTGCCAACTGCCGCATGGAGATCGAACAGGCGCGGCTCCTGACGCTCAAGGCCGCCGACATGATGGACAAGGTCGGCAACAAGACGGCGCGCGCCGAGATCGCCATGATTAAGGTCATCGCCCCCAATATGGCGCTGGCCGTCATCGACCGGGCAATGCAGGTGCACGGCGGCGGCGGCGTCTCCGACGACTTCGGCCTGGCCCACGCCTGGGCCCACAGCCGCACCCTGCGGCTCGCCGACGGCCCCGACGAAGTGCACCGCGCCGCCGTGGCGAAAGTCGAACTGCGAAAGCAGAGCCCGGCCTGGGTGTTCTTGGGGAAAGATTGAGGCACGTCGACCGATTAGGCTTCGAGTCTCGTTTTCATAGCGCGGCACTGGGCCGTGCCGCGACTTTTTCGTACCAACTTTGCGCCCTTACCGCGTCCTCCGGCAGCTTGAGCTTCAGCCAGCCAGCGAAGTCGACGGTCACCAGCGCGATGATGTCGGCCGCCGTGAAGCTGTCGCCGGCGATGTATTCGCTGTCACCCAGCAGGCCGTCAATGCTTTCCAGGAAACGCTGCGTGCGGGCCAGGCCGCGCTCGGCCAACTCGGGGATCTGCGCGACCGGCACCAGGCCGGTCAGTGCCCGGTCCTTGAAGCCGCGGCTGCGGTTGCGCAGGGCCTCCGCGGCGGCGTGCACGCCGTCGAGGTCGATGCGCCAGACGCGGTCGGCGATCAGCGCCTGGTCCGCCGGTGTGGTGCCCAGCAGCGGCGGTTCTGGAAAGGCTGCTTCCAGATAGCGCCAGCAGCCTTGCGTCGAGGTCAAATGCTGGCCGTCATCGGTCTCCAGCACCGGCACCGTGCCATAGGGGTTGATGGCGCGGAACTCTGGCGACAGGTGTTCGCCGTGGCGCAGGTCGACCTCTTGCGTCGGGATCTCCAGGCCCTTCTCGGCGATGAATATCCGGACCAGACGGCTGCTTGGCGCGGTGGCGCAATCGTAGAATTTCATTGGGCGGAATCCTCTGGGGGCAATGGTTCCGACGATCCTGTTCGGCCGGGCTGGAAAAGAATGCCGCCGGCGCCGCTCTTCTACAAGCAGGCCCGCGCGGACTTGCCGTCGGGCTGGAAAGCAGATCAGATCGGAGCTGACAAAAGAACGGGTGACTAGGCTCTTGGGGAGAAAACGATCATGACACTCTTGGCCGGCCGCACCGCGGTCATTACCGGCGGCGCCTCACGCAGCGGCATCGGTTTCGCGGCGGCGCGGCTCTTTGCCGAACAGGGCGCACGCGTCGCGCTTTTGGACCTGGAGTCGGCCGGGCCCGAGGCCGCGGCGGCAGACCTGGGACCGGAACATTTGGGCCTGGTCTGCGACGTCCGCGACAAAAACGCCTGTCGCCAGGCCGTCGACCGCGCCGCCGAGGCCTTCGGCGGTCTCGACGTGCTGATCGGCAATGCCGGCGTGGTCTATGGCACGCCGGTGATGGAAATCTCCGAGGCAGAGTACGACCAGGTGCTGGACGTCAATCTGCGCGGCAACTTCAACATGGCGCAGGCCGTCATCCCGCATATGCGCGGGCCGCATATGGGCGCCAGAAACAGCGGTTCGATCGTGCTGATCTCCTCGATCGCCGGCCAGGTCGGCGGTGGGCTCTTCGGGCGCTCGCACTACGCCGCCGCGAAGTCGGGCATATTCGGCCTCGCCAAGGCCCTGGCCCGGGAGCTGGCGCCCGACGGCATCCGCGCCAACGCCATCGCGCCGGGGGTCATCGACAACGATTTCACCCAGGGCCGCATGACCCGCGAGATCAAGGACGACATCGCCACCAAAATCCCGCTCGGTCGCTTGGGGACCTCGGGGGACATCGCCAATGTCTGCCTGTTCCTCGCCTCGGACCTTTCGTCCTACATGACCGGCACGGTGCTGTCGGTGAACGGCGGCTTGCTGATTGCCTGAACCCTTCGATTGGATCGCTGAAAGCGATTCCGAGTGAACGAATGGCGCTCTACCGCTAGAGTGGCGGCCTCGATCATCTGGGGAGGCCATCATGGCATTGAGCGATTACAAGACGGCGCTGGTCACTGGCGCCTCCAGCGGCATCGGTTGGGCGACGGCCCAGGCCTTGGCGGCGCGCGGTCTGACGGTGCACGCCGTGGCGCGGCGGGAGGAACGCTTGGCGCAACTGGCCGAGACGCCCGGCATCGTCCCGCTGACACTCGATCTGCGCGACAGCGCGGCGATCCACCGGACGATGGGCGGCCTCGAGGTCGACATCCTGGTCAACAACGCCGGCCTCGGGCGCGGCTTCGAAGGCCTCTGCACGGCAACCCCCGAGCAGATCGACCAGACCTTGGAGACCAACGTGACGTCGGTCTACCACCTGCTGCGCGCGCTGTTGCCCGGCATGGTCGAGCGCAAGCGCGGCCACGTCGTCAACATCGGCTCGACGGCCGGGCTTTATCCCATCATCTCGTCGATCTATGGCGGCAGCAAGGGCGCCGTGCACATGCTCGGGCCGAATTTGCGCCTGGAGTTGCAGGGCAGCGGCGTGCGGGTCACCGAGATCTGCCCGGGCCGGGTCGCGACGGAATTCTTCGATGTCGCCTTCGACGACCCCGCCGCCGCGGCCAAGGTCAAGGACACCGGTATCGAGGATCTCAGGCCGGAAGACATCTCCGATGCCATCCTCTACGCCCTCGACACGCCCTGGCGGGTGAACATCAGCACGCTGGAGATCGTCCCCAACGAGCAGAGCTATGGCGGCATGACCCTGGCACCGGTCGCGCGTGATTAAGGCGCGGCGCAACAATCAGGGTGCGGCTTGCCCGTAGTAGGGCTCGGGCCGGGGGCTCATAAGGTCGCGCGCCGTCGACTCCGGAAAGACCATGTCGGATTCCTCGTCATAGGAGAAGAGCGCGATCAGCCGTGGCTGGCTGGTCTCGTAGTTCTCTTCCTCTTCGGTGCGGGATAGGCGCTGCTCCGGCTTACCGTCGCCAGAAAGTGCTGTTACCCTCTGCCGCAACGAAGCCGGAGGAAAAAATGCTGGAACAACTGCGCGGAATCGTCGCGCCCTTCACCACACCGTTCAGAGAAGAGGGATCCATCGACCTCGCCGCGGTCAAACCGCAAGTGGATTGGTTGATCGAAAACGGCGTGCACGGCCTGGCGGCCGGCGGCAGCACGGGCGAGGGCCATGTCCTCGACCGTGGCGAATATGCCGAACTGATCGCCGCGACCCTGGAGGCCGTCGCCGGGCGCGTGCCGCTCGTCGCCGGCATCATCGCCAATTCCACCGCCGAGGTGGCGGCGCGCGGCCACCTGGTCAAGGACCTCGGCGTC
Organism: Kiloniellaceae bacterium; assembly: GCA_021776145.1. Lineage (GTDB taxonomy): Bacteria > Pseudomonadota > Alphaproteobacteria > Kiloniellales > Kiloniellaceae > JAJFGM01. The sequence goes on from JAJFGM010000341.1 coordinate 5,734, forward strand.
GTCGCCCTGCAAGTCACCCCGCCGCACTACCTCTTTCGACCCGACGACGACGCCATGGTCGAGCACTTCCGCGCCATCCACGGCGACTGCGGCCTGCCGATCCTGATCTACAACGTGGTGCCCTGGTGCTACCTGTCGCCGGATCTTCTGCTGCGCATCATGGGCGAGGTTCCCGGCGTCGCCGGGGTCAAGCAGAGCGCCGGCGACATGAAATTATTCGCCGACCTGGTGCGCCGCGCCAAGCCGCGCAACCTGATCTTCAGTGCTGTCGACGCCCTGCTCTATCCCTCCTACCAATTGGGCGCGCGCGGTGCGATCGCCGCAATTCTTTCGACCGCGCCCGGCCCCTCGGTGCGGCTTTGGAACGCGGTCGCGGCCGAGGACTGGCGGATCGCGCGCGATCTGCACGAGCGCCTGATGCCGGTCTGGGATGCCGTCGGGCTCGACAACATGCCGTCGCTGGTCAAGTACGCGCAGGGCTTGCAGGGTGTGCCGGCAGGGGTCGCGCGGAAACCGACCGCGCGGGCGAGCGAGGCGCAGAAAGCCGCCATCCGTGCCGCCCTCGACGGCCTCGATCTGCTTTAGGAATCGCCGCGCTCACCGGACTCGAAAACAAGGCCGACTAACGGATCAAAACCATGGGAACAGCAGCATGATCATCTCGGACATCCGCACGCAGCTTCTTTCGGTCCCTTTCACTGATCCGCCGAAAACCGGCTTCCTTACGCTGGAGAAGATCGACCTGCTGGTCGTCGAGGTCGAGACCGACTCGGGAGTCGTCGGCACCGGCCACCTGCACCCGCTGGCCGGCGGCATGCGCACGCTCGAGACCTGCATCCACGAGATGCTGAAGCCGCTGCTCATCGGCGCGGAGATCGGCGAAGCGGCCGGTGGGGTCGAGGCGCTGTGGCAAAAGATGTGGCAGGCGACCTTCATTCAGGGCCGCATGGGCATCACCGTCATGGCCATGTCGGCGCTCGACATCGCGCTGTGGGACGCCGTCGGGCGTGGGCGCGGGCAACCGCTGTGGCGGCTTTGGGGCGGCCGGTCCGACCCGCTGCCGGTCTACGGCTCCGGCTGTTATCGCGGCCTCGGCCACGACGGCATGATCGAAAAGGCCGAGCGCTTCGTGGCCCAGGGTTACAGCGCCATCAAGATGCAGGTGGCGCACCTTTTCAGCCACGACGAGGATGTCGCCAATGTGCGCGACATGCGCGCGGCGCTGGGCGACGAGATACAGATCATGGTCGACGTCAACCAGGGCTGGACCGCCGACGAGGCCATCGCCGTCGGCCGCCGTCTCGACGACTTTGGCATCGCTTGGTTGGAAGAACCGGTCATGGCCGACGACTTCGACGGCTACCATAGGATCGCCGACGCCATCGAAACTCCGATCGTCGGCGGCGAGAACCACTTCACCCACCACGACCTCAAGCCCTTTTTCGCCAGCCGCAAGATCCCGATCCTGCAGCCCGACATCATGCGCGGCGGCTACAGCGAACTGCGGGTCATCGCCGAGCATGCCCAGGCCGCCGGCCTGAAGATCGCGCCGCACATGTTTCCCGAGCTCAGCAGCCACCTCAACGCCTCGATCCCAAACCCTTCCTGGCTCGAAACCATGGGCTGGTACGACCACCTCTGGGTCGAAGCGATCCCAGTCGAAAACGGCACCATGACGCCGCCCGACCGCCCCGGCCACGGCATGGACTTCAAGCCCGAGCTGTTGCGCGATTTCCCCTATCGCGATTGACGGGCCCGGGATTGAGAGGTGAGAAATTGACGGGCGAGGGATTGGCGATGATACGGTTCACGGTCGCCTATATCCCCATTGGAACCTGGTCTGCTCAAATTCATGAGGTCGCTCAAATGTTGTCACAAATTGCGTGACATCATTGTTGCCGCTCACATTTCCTGGGCATGCTCGGACAAACGACCCGGTATAAAGACGAAAGCGGAAATTGCATGAACAGTGAGATCACCGCCAGCGCGGCCACGCCTCCCGGCGGCATTGGCTTTTTCGAAAAATGGCTCTCGGTTTGGGTCGCTCTCTGCATCGCGGCGGGAATCGGCCTCGGCAGTGCGATGCCGGGACTGTTTCAGTTCCTCGCCGGCCTGGAATACGCCTCGGTCAATCTTGTCGTGGCCGTCCTCATCTGGGGCATGGTCTATCCGATGATGGTCAATGTGGATTTCACCAGCCTGCGTCACATTGGCGAACGTCCAAAAGGGCTGGTCATCACCATTATCGTGAACTGGCTGATCAAGCCCTTCACGATGATCGCCCTCGGCATGCTGTTTTTCGAGGTCTTCTTCGTCGACCTCATCGCCCCCGCCGATGCCCAGCAGTACATTGCCGGCCTCATCCTGCTCGGTGCGGCACCCTGTACAGCGATGGTTTTTGTCTGGTCGCAGCTTACCCGCGGCGACGCGACCTACACACTTGTCCAGGTCTCGTTGAACGACATCATCATGGTCTTCGCCTTTGCGCCGATTGTCGCCCTGCTGCTCGGTGTCACCGATATCGATGTGCCCTGGCAGACACTGATCCTGTCTGTCGGGCTCTATGTCGTCATTCCGCTGATCGCCGGTGCATTGTCGCGCAGCTATCTGACGAGACACACCAAGCGCGGAGAAACCGGCGACGCCGCGGTGACGCGATTCACCAGTGCGGTCAAGCCGCTCTCGGTTGCCGCGCTGCTCGCCACGGTGGTTCTGCTTTTCGGCTTCCAGGGCCACGTAATCCTCGACCGGCCCCTGCTCATTGCCTTGATCGCGGCGCCGCTTTTGGTGCAATCTTATGGCATCTTCGCGGTCGCCTACGGCGCGGCTTATTTGTGGCGGGTGCCGTTCAACGTCGCGGCACCCTGCGCCCTTATCGGCACATCGAACTTCTTCGAACTGGCCGTGGCGGTGGCCATCAGCCTGTTCGGACTGAACTCGGGCGCCGCGCTGACCACCGTGGTCGGCGTGCTTGTCGAAGTCCCGGTCATGTTGTCGCTCGTTGCTTTCGCGAACCGGACACGCGGCTATTTCCAGCCCGGTGATGTGACCCCGGATAGTCTTACAAAGGACGGATGACCAAAGGACCTATGATATGACGCGCCAACACAAGGCCTGCTATGGGACGATGTTCCACGACACGTTGCATTTCGAGGCCAACAAGGACGTGAAGGGCAAGGTCTTCAGCTTCGAACTCGACTCCATGGGGCTGGCCCGCTCCGACCGTTTGGTCAAGGCGGATATCTCGGAGTGGGACGACTGCCTGGAGTGTCCCGAGTTCGATCATTGCTACAAATTCTGCATGGCCAAGTTGACCTTGGGGGCGGCCATCTCGACGGGTTAGGCGTGACGGGCCGTGCCCCTACTGCCCGGCAATGACACCTGGCCCAACTGGACGCGATTCACGGGTTGCGAATTCGATCAAAGCCCGTCGCCGGCATATCCAGCCTGCACGGCGGCGATCTCCGCCAGCACCTCGGCCGACAGCGGCCCCCTGTTCACCGCCGCCGCAGCGCCGAGGAACTGATCGACCGTGGCGATGCCGACCTGCAGGGTCGATACCGCGGGGTTGCTGGCAACATAGCGAATCGCCAGTTCGACCAGGTCGGCGCAGTCGGCTTTTTCCGCCGCGGATGCCATGCCGCGGGCACGGCGGACGTCGGTGGCGTAATCCTTGCCCGAGCCGATGGGCGCGACCAGCGGCATGCCCAGGGGGTGCCGGGCCTCGTCGCCCGAGAGCGCGCCGCCGGCCAGCGAACGCACGACGATGGTGCCCATGCCGGCTGATGTGGCGCGCTCCAGCAGGCCTTCGTAGTTCTGACCGGGAAAGCCGCTTTCGACCGGGCCGCCGGCGCTGGGGTTGAGCAGATTGTAGACGATCTGCGCGCTGTCGAACGCCTGGGCATCGATCACCCGGTGCAGTTCGCCCGTATCGCCAAAGGCGGTGATGCCGAAGAAACGCGCCTTGCCGTCGCGCTTGATGCGCTCGAAGGCCGGCGCGACCTGATCGAGCACCTCTTGCGGCGTGATGTCCCAATCATCCCCGGCGGTGGTGATCGGGTTGTGCAGTTGCAGCAGATCGACGTGGTCGCGCTGCAGGCGCCGTAGGCTCTGTTCGATCGAGTCGCTCACGGCCGCGGCGATGTCGCCCCTTTGTTGCGGTGCGATCCGCACCTTGCTGCCAAGCAGGATGTCGGGCTTGAGCTCTTGCAGGATGCGCCCAAGGTTCGTCTCCGAGGCGCCGTCGCCGTAGAGCGGCGCGGTATCGAAGAACGTGATGCCGAGATCGAGCGCCCGGCGCACGGCGTCCAGCTGGTCGGCCGGCTCGCCCTTGGTCATCAAGCCGCCGACGGCACCACAGCCGAAGGTCAACAGCGAGACCTCGATGCCGGTTCTTCCCAATGTGCGTTTCTGCATGTCTGTTCCGCCTTTTTTCCTGTAGAAGCAATTCTATCGGTTCGTGATCCCGGTCAGGCGAGCAAATTCTCTTCGAAAGGAAAACTGCCGAGCTGTCGATATCCGGTCTCGGTGACCAGGATCTGTTCCTCCAGCTTGACCCCGTCGGGACCGTCGACCTCGCCGAGATAGGATTCGGCGCACAGCGTCATGCCCGGCACAAGCTCGCCTTCCTCGCTTAGGTGTCGCGGTCCGTAGTTCCGCGTCCCAAGAATAGTGGATCCCTCCCGAGTTTACGCGTCCCGAGTTATAGGCAAGGAAAATTTGCCAATCGACGATGCGGGCTGGACATCTTGGTTCCGGCGCCTGAGGCCTGCGCGCCGGGCTTACGGGAATAGCGTTGCCAGGCAACGACCGCTTAGGCCACTCTCGAGGCTTGGAGTCCCCGCCGGAAAGAGCCTTTTACATGCTGGAATTTTTCTTTGCGCCGGATACCTGCGCGCTTGCCTCGCACATCGCACTCAAGGACGCGGGCGCCGAAATTCGCTTGCGGCGCATCGACTTCGGCAAGGCCGAGCAGCGCAGTCCGGACTATCTGAAGGTCAATCCGAAAGGCCGCGTCCCGGCGCTGGTCACGGAACGGGGCATCCTCACCGAGACGCCAGCCATACTGGCCTATATTGCTCAATCCTTTCCCGCCGCGGGGCTCGCGCCCCTGGACGACGCCTTCGCCTTTGCCCAGGTCCAGGCCTTCAACAGTTATCTCTGCTCGACCCTGCATGTGGCGCACGCGCACCGCATGCGCGGACACCGTTGGGTCGATGCCGCCGACGCCGAGGCCATTGCCGCGATGCAGCGCAAGGTTCCCGAGTCGGTTGCCGCCTGTTATGCCTATATCGAAGAGCAGGTCTTCGCTGGGCCTTTTGTCATGGGCGAGAGCTATAGCATCGCCGATCCCTACCTCTTCACCCTGGCGCAATGGATGGAGGGCGACGGTGTCGACCCGCGGGGTTTCCCCAAGCTCGCGACGCATCGTCAAATGATGCGGTCGCGTCCAATGGTACAAGGCGCGCTGCGCGCGGAAAATGCATGATCCAGTTGGTTGGTCAGCGATGAAGGTCGTCTATGCAAACGTGCACTTCGGGGCGCGACACGGCGAGGCTATCGCCGGGCAGCACATCTTGCGCGCCTTGAACGCGGTGGCAACGGTCTCGGCCGTGGTCTCCTACGATCGTCCGGAACGGAAAGTACTGCGGCGCGACGAACTGCCGCCGGCCGAAAAATGGTACTTTCCGCGCCCGCCCGGCAAGCTGTTGCGAAGGCGCGGCCGGGGCCTCAAGCGTTGGCTGGACAATCTCTTACGCTATCGCGGCTGGCGCCGGCGGTTCTTCGCGCCGTATCCGACCTCGCGGACCTGCGAGGCCATTGTCATCAATGGTGGGTCCGCTCTGCATCTCTGCGAGTCCTTGCTGAGTGATCGCAGTTGCCCGGCCTTGCTGGTCGTTCACGCCCCGGCACGGCGGCTCTCGGCGGGACCGCGTCAGGAACAGGGCGCGGATACGTTCTTTCGCCGGGCGCGAGGTGTAAAGGCCCTGGCTTTTGTCTCCCGCAAGGTCGAGAAGGACTGGCTCGAGTCCGGCCTGTTGCAGGGCCAGTCGACCTATTATCTGCCGAACTGTTGTGACGAGGAGGAGGTGACGCGGATCGCCGAACTCGACCGCGCCGATCTGCGGCGTCGGCTCGGCCTACCGCTGGAACGGGAGATCGTCATCTGTCTGGCCGGGGTGTTGGAGCGCAAGGGGCAGGATCTCGTCGTATCGCAGTTGGAAAGCTTGCTACGGCAACGACCGAATCTGCATGTCATTTTTGTCGGCCGCATAAACGACCATTGGGGTGCGTTCGATGATCGCTGGAGCCGGGATCTGGTCGAGCAAGTGGAGAGCGGTGACTATAGCGAACGCTGCCGGTTCCTCGGAGAAAAACCCGACGCCTTGGAATACCTGCGGTCATCCGACCTGCTGGTCTTGCCTTCGCGCCGCGAAGCGCTGCCCTTGGTCCTGCTCGAGGCCATGGCTATGCGCGTGCCTATCGTTGCCTCCGAGATCGACGGCATCCCGGAAGCGGTCGTCGATGGCGAAACGGGAATTTTGTTCGAGATGGACGACGCCGCGGCGATGACGGACGCGATCGTTCGGCTCTTGGCCTCGTCGGAGCTGCGCGAGCAGATGACGTCGAAGGGACATCAGCGTTACTGGACGTCCTTC
>JAJFGM010000342.1 GCA_021776145.1 Kiloniellaceae bacterium
CCCCGTCAAAGGACCCGCGGTGATTTGAGGGGCAGATTGCTCCGCGTAACCAAAAGCTAAAGAGCCACTCCCTAGTGGGGGCCCCTCGCCGCAAACCAAGTCGCCGACGTGCGACTGCTTGACCTGGACCTGAGGAGGGCCCAAAAAATGACCAAGTCCACGACGCACCCCGAAACCCTCGCGTTGCATGCCGGCTATCGCGCCGATCCGCAAACCGGTTCGGTTGCCGTACCGATCTACCAGACGACGTCATATCAGTTCGATTCCGCCGATCATGCCGCCAACCTCTTTGCCCTCAAAGAGCTCGGCAACATCTATTCGCGCATCATGAACCCGACCTGCGACGTTCTTGAGCAGCGCATCACAGCCTTGGACGGCGGCGCCGCAGCACTGGCCGTTTCGTCCGGCCAGGCGGCGACGGCGATATCTATCCAGAATATCGCCGCCACCGGCGACAACATCGTCTCCTCGACCGATCTCTACGGCGGCACCTGGAATCTCTTTGCAAACACATTCAAGAACTTCGGCATCGAGGTGCGCTTCGTCGACCCGAGCGATCCCGACAACTTCGCGCGTGCGACGGATTCACGCACGCGCGCCTATTATGCCGAAACCCTGCCCAACCCAAAGCTGACCCCCTTCCCCATCAAGGAAGTCGGCGACCTCGGGCATGTCCTGGGCGTTCCCTTGATTGTCGACAACACCGCCGCGCCAGTCATCTGCAAACCACTGCAGCACGGCGCCAACATCGTCGTCTACTCGACCACCAAGTACATTGGCGGCCATGGCACCTCGATCGGCGGAATCATCGTCGATGGCGGCACCTTCGATTGGGAAAAGCATGCCGAACGCTTCCCCTCACTCAACCAGCCCGACCCCAGCTACCACGGCGCGATCTGGACCGAAGCCGTCAAACCGCTTGGCCCCATTGCCTACATACTCAAAGCCCGGGTCACGCTGCAACGCGACCTCGGATATGCCATCAGCCCCTTCAACGCCTTCCAGTTCATCCAAGGTCTGGAAACCTTGCCGCTGCGCATGCGCGAGCACTGCCGCAATGCCCAAGCCGTGGCCGACTACCTCGACAAGCACCCCGAGGTCCAAAAGGTCATCCACCCAAGTTTCTTCGAAGGCAACGCGGCGAAATGGGCTCGGACCTACCTCGGAGGCGGTCTCGGCGGGCTGGTCGGGTTCGAACTGAAGGGCGGCAAGGAAGCCGGGCGGCGCTTCATCGATGCGCTGGAGTTGTTCTATCACGTCGCCAACATCGGCGATGCCCGCAGCCTGGCAATCCACCCCGCCAGCACAACGCATTCGCAACTGACGGCTTCCGAGCAACTCGCCAGCGGCGTCTCGGACGGCTATGTGAGACTTTCGGTCGGCATAGAACACATCGACGACATCATTGCCGATCTCGATCAGGCTCTGGCGGTCGCGGGTTGCGGCGCCGCCGCCGCCTAAAGCGGCCACATCGCATGTCGGACCGGTTTACCATGCGCCAAGTGAGTGCCGTGCAATCTGGTTTAAGGCAATTCCCGGCGTTGCCGCGGGCGGCGCCGGGAATGACTCGTCAAAGCCGCCGTGGCGCCGGTTCGCGGCGGTTTGGTCGGTAGCGCAAGGCTTGTTGCGCCCGTCATGGCGACTTAAACTGGTTTCGAGCCCTGCCGAAAGGCCAGGAGTAGGCTCGATTTATCAGCGGAGGCTTCATGGCGGATCCAAATCTGAGAGGGACACCGATCTTGCGCGCGCTTCCAGAGCGGACAGCGCCTCCGACACAGCAGCAACCGGCGGCGCCTGGCGCCTACCCCCGCGTCCGTATGCGGCGTAATCGCGCCGCGGCCTGGAGCCGTGGGCTGGCTGCGGAAAACCGTTTAGCGGTCGAAGATCTGATCTGGCCTCTTTTTGTACAAGACGATGCCGGCGTCACGGAGGTCGACTCCATGCCGGGCGTCCAGCGCCTGGGGCCCGATTGTCTGATCGATGCCGTTGGCGCGGTCGCGGAAAGCGGTGTCTCGGCCATCGCGGTGTTTCCCCACGTCGCCCCGGAGCTGAAGTCGCGGGAGTGCGAGGAGGCGGTCAACCCGGAAAACCTGGTGTGCCAATCCGTCCGCAGCATCAAACATGCCTTTCCCGAAATCGGCGTCATCACGGATGTGGCCTTGGATCCCTTCAACAGCCTCGGCCAGGACGGCCTGTTGCGCGACGGCGTCGTCGTGAACGACGAAACCGTCGAACTGCTGTGCCGGCAAGCGCAAGTGCAGGCCGCGGCGGGAAGCGATTACGTCGCCCCGTCCGACATGATGGACGGCCGCGTCGGCGCTATTCGTGAGACCCTCGACCTCGAAGGCCTCGACGAAGTCGGCATCATCGCCTATAGCGCCAAGTATGCCAGCGCCTTCTATGGCCCCTTCCGCGATGCCGTCGGGTCCGCCGCGGCCCTGAGCGGCGACAAAAAAACCTACCAGCTCGACCCCGCCAACAGCGACGAAGCGATGCGTGAAATCGCCCTCGATCTGCAGGAAGGCGCCGACATGGTCATGGTCAAGCCCGGGCTGCCCTATCTCGATATCGTTCGCCGCGCCAAGCTGACCTTCGGAGTACCGACGCTGGTTTATCAGGTCAGCGGCGAGTACAGCATGATGAAAGCGGCGGCCGAGCGCGGCTGGCTCGACAACGATGCGATCGTCATGGAAAGCCTGATGGCCTTCAAGCGCGCCGGCGCCGATGGCATCCTGACCTATGCCGCCGCCGAGGCCGCGGAAATCCTGCGGCGCGGTTAGATCAGAGCGGAATGCCGCCGGCGATAGGCCTTCCGGTCCACCGTGGTGTTAGCCAACTTCTTGAATGAACGCCAGCATGAGCGTGTCGTGCCAGGCTGTTGGGCTGCCGCGGCCATGAAAGCCGACATGGCCGCCAAAACGGCTCAATACCGGCCGTAGGGACGGATTTGCCGCCCAGTCCTGTTCCAGATAGACCTTGGCCGGAATCCACGGATCGTCCAACGCCTGCACAACGAGGGTCGGTGTGTCGATACCCGGCAAGGCGTGGCAGGCGGAATTGACAGCGTAGTAGTGGTCGGCGCCGTCGAAACCGTTGCGCGGCGCGACGATCCTGTCGTCGAATTCATAGAGTGTGCGCGCCGCCTCGATTTCGGCCCTCTCCGCCGCCGTCAGGGGAACCGGTGTGGCCAGAAATTCCGCGCGCATGCGCCCAAGCAGGTAGCGTTGATAGGGTTTGTTGCGGGCCCGCATCAGGGCAATCTGGCTGGCCTTGAGATCGATCGGCGCCGAGACCGCGACAGCGCCCTGCACATGAGGCAGGCCTTGCGGCGTGGCGCCGGCGAACTCGCCGAGGAACTTGAGCAGCATGTTGGCGCCGAGCGAGTACCCGCACAGGAAGATACCGGGCGTCTGATCCAGTGGTCGGGCCGCGGCCAGGGCCTTCAAGCCGGCGCGCAGATCTTCGCTGCGGCCGGCGTGATACTCGGCGCGACACAGCGGCCGGGAAGATCCGGCGCCGCGTAGGTTCAAGCGCAACACGGGGTAGCCGGCGGATAGGAGATGGCGCGCCGAGGCCCGTATGTAGATGCTGTCCTCACAACCGGCCAGACCGTGTACCAGGACGATGAGGGGTCGCGGCCGGCCGCTCTCCGGCTGGTGCAGGGCCGCGGTCAGGCAATCGCCGCTGCCGTCGTCGAGGTCCAAGCGCAATCGCCGCAGCGGCCAGGGCGACAGGTCATGGCGAGGGCGGCGCAAGAAGTTGCGCAGGGTTTGTAAGTCTGCTCCGAACCACGGGAAGCGCGGCCGGAAATCGGCGTCTTGCGGGTGCATGATGACCCCGCCCCCGGATTAATCTTGCTGGTGGCGCAGATAGATCGTCCAGTAGGTCAGTGCTACCAGCACCGACCCGCCGACGATATTGCCGAGGGTGACAGGTATGAGGTTACCGAACAGGCCGGCGATATCCAGCTGCCCTGAGCCAGCGAACATGCCGATGGGGATCAGGTACATGTTGGCGACGGAGTGCTCAAAGCCGAGCGCGACGAAGGCCGAGATGGGAAAAACGATCGCGAGGATTTTTCCCGAAACGGAATGAGCGGCAAAACACAGCCACACCGCCAAACAGACCAGGGCATTGCAAAGCACGCCTCGGGCAAAGGCCTCGACAAAGCTCAACTCGATCTTGCCCTTGGCGATCGCCGCGGCGGTTTGGGCCATGGCCCCGTCACCAATAGAGAGCGTTCCGGCCAGGACAACGAGTACGACCGATCCCAGGCAGCCGACGAAATTGGCAACATAGACAAGCCCCCAGTTGCGCAGAACCTGCATCGTCGAGACCCGGCCGCCGGCCCAAGCCATAATGATCAGGTTGTTGCCGGTAAAGAGCTCCGCCCCGGCAACGACGACCAGAACCAGTCCAAGCGAGAAGGCGATGCCGCCGAGAAACCGCGTCAGCCCCCAGCCCAAACCGCTATCGGTGACAACCAGGGTATAGAACATGGCACCGAAGGAGATGAAGGCGCCGGCCAGAAGGCCCAGAACCAGGGTTTCCAGAACCGGCAAGCCGGCTTTCTTGACGCCGACTTGCTCTACCAAGTGGGCGATCTCGGCGGGCCCGTAAGCGTCGATGCTGTTTCTCGCCGGCTCCATCGCTTGACCTCCTAGCGTTCCACCAGCCAATCCACAACGGTTGCCCGTTGTCGGTCATCGATCAAGGCGGGCGCGTGGCCGCAATCGGGAAACTCGACGGCTTTGCAGACGGGACCGCGGCGGGTCATCTCTTCACAGGTGGCGGCGCGCAAGAGGTCGGAATCGATGCCGCGCAAGGCCAAAACAGGACAGGAAACCGAATCCCATAGGCCCCAAAGATCGATGTCCCGGCCAAGCGCCGCGTTAAAGGCGATGGCAATCGCGGGATCGTAGGTCAGGCGGTAGCCGCCCTCGACAGACCGAGTAGAACGTTTGGTCAGGCGCCGCCATTGCGCCGAACTCAAGGGTCCGAACGCCGCATGCACGCGGCTGAAATAGGCACAAGCTGCGTCAAGGTCGGCAAACAGCGGGTCCGCACCGACATAGCCGGAGATGCGCTCCAGCGCCGCTTTGGGAACGAAGGGCCCGATGTCGTTGAGCACAAGGCGGCGCAGAGGCGTGCCCGGCAAGGCCGCTAGATAAAGACCGATCAGGCCGCCCATGGAGGTGCCGACCCAGTCGACCTCGGCAAGGTCCAAGCGCGCCAGCAACACCGCCAGGTCCGCGGCATATTGCGGCAAGGCGTAGTGTGCCGGGTCCGTCAGACGCCCGCTGCGGCCGCGACCGACGACATCGGGACAGACAACACGATACCCCGCCTCGACCAACGACGCCGCGAGATCCTCGAAATCCCAGGCATTGCGTGTGAGACCATGCACGCAAACGACCGTACGGGGGGCTGTGTCGCTGCCCCACTCCTGATAGGCCATGCGATGAAATCCGAGTGGCGACAGGCAGGCGACCTCTTTCCAAACCGGTTCCGCAACTGCGTCCATGGCTTCGCTCGATCTCCCCAAAAGTGACGTTCGCAATGGCCCCGTCCATTCCACTGGGGCTATTTCTCTGGGGCTTTTTCTACAGGGCTTTCGCAACGACGCAACCGTCATCTGCAGGCAGGACACGCGCGTCCAAGATCGGCCATTTGCGGCCTTCGAGGATGCGCGCAGGGTTCAGCCAATACCCAGCCGTCGAAACGGCGAATTGCCGGCATCGCGCGAGGAGCGCACCAAGGCTTTGAATTCGCTGCTCATGGCGATGCGGCCGTCCTTCATATAGGCTTCGTGATTACGCTCGATGTCGTCTTGAATGTAGCGGTAGTTGATCATCATGCCGGCGGATTGTTCGCTCCCCTTGATCGAGGTGTCGCCAAACCAGTTGAGGTGCTCCATGCGGGCGCCGTTCTTGAGGTGAAAACGTGCCACCGAGTCGATGGGCCGGCCATCGGGACGCTTTTCCATCATATAGCGGGCGCAAAGGCCCAACAGCGGCGCTTTCAAGGCCGCGCAGACCACGCTGTCACCTTGCCAATCCGGCCGCGATAGGATCACTTCCAGTGCCTGGGCCGTATCGTCGCTGCCGCCCAGCGCACGCACCCCGGCCTGTTCCTGTTCGGTAAAGGCGCTGGACAGGATCTGCGGGTCGGCGCGGCGCATCCAATGGCGAAAACCGGGGATCGGCGACAGCGTGGCAAAGGTCTTCAGTCCCAGCAGTTCCGCGCTCAAATTCGCAACAACCTTCTTGATGAGGTAGTCGCCGAAGGAAACGCCCTTCAAGCCCTTTTGCGTGTTCGAGATGGAATAGAAAATCGCGGTGTCGGCGCTCTGCGGATCGGCGACCGGTGCGTCCTGATCGAGCAGATCCTGGATACCGCGGGCGATGCCCTTGACCAGGGCGACCTCGACGAAAGCCAAGGGTTCCTCTGGCATGCGCGGATGGAAAAGTGCGTAACAGCGGCGATCCGATTCCAGACGGTTGCGCAGATCTTCCCACGACTGAATCTGGTGCACCGCTTCGTAGTCGATCAGTTTTTCGAGCAGTGCCGCCGGTGATTCCCAAGTGATGGCGCGCAGATCGAGAAAACCGATATCAAACCACGAGGTCAGGAGTTCCTTGAGGTCCTTGTCGAGTCCGGCCAAGGCCGGCCCGGGCCGCGATAGGACAAGGAGGTCGGCGCGCAGATCGACCAGGAACTTGACGCCCTCTGGCAAGGCATTGAACTGCGTCAACAGCCTGACGCGCGGCGGCACCAGGCTGCGGCGCAACTGTGCCTCGGCAACGCGGCGCGCGGCATCGTCCTCGGCTTGCGTATAGAGTGAGACCGCATTGTCGACCATATGCTTGTCGACGTCGAAGACATCGGCCAGGGTTTCCAGAAATAGCCGGTGCCCGTCGGCATTCAGCTCGAGATAGGCGCGCCCCAACTCGGCCGCGCGCATGCGCGCCGACACCTCTCCACCGCGCGCCTCGAGACACTCTCGCATAAGGGATTCCAGGGCCTGGCGATTCCCGGCCATGCCGCGCGCGTCTGTATTGAGACCGACCGTCCGGGCCGCACTCTGCGCGATATCGCGCCATGCGCTCAGCAGGTTGGAAAGCGTGCGTTCAACCAGAGTGACCTCCTGTCATTCGCAATTCCCCGCGACTTTAGATTGCCTTGCCCATTAGCGCCTCTGGAAGCCAAGTGGCTATTGCCGGAAACAGACTCAGAAGGACAATCCCTAGAACCATGCAAAGCATGAACGGCAAGGCGCCCTTGAGAATTGTCGGCAAGGCGACATCGGGCACTATACCGTTGATAACGTAAAGATTTAGCCCTACTGGCGGGGTGATAAGGCCGATTTCCATATTTATCGTGAAGATTACCGCGAACCAATAGGGGTCAAAGCCGGCTCCGGTAACGATGGGCAGCAGGATCGGCGCCGTCATCAAGATCACAGCGACCGGCGGAAGGAAGAAGCCGCAGACCAATAAAAAGACGTTGATCATCACCATGAGCACCCAAGGACCGACTTCGAGGGCGACGATCCATTCGGCGATCGACTGGGTGATATAAAGGCTCGACAGGGTAAAGCTGAACAGCGCCGAGGCGCCAATGATCATCAGGATCATCACCGACTCGCGCATGGAATCGCCAAGGATCTCCCAGATCTGAATAAAACGCCAACTGCGCAGGAACAACCCGTAGACGATTGCCACCAGCAGAATACAGAACAGCGCCCCGACGCCGGCGGCCTCGGATGGCGTGGCAATGCCGCCGTAAAGCACGTACAGAACCGCGGCAATGATCAAGAGGAAGGGCAAAACGCGGGGCAGGATGATCAACTTGTCGCGCAGCGAAACGCCGACACCCGTCTGACCGAATTGGTAACCGCTGCGCCAGGCGGCAAAGAGCGACCAGGCCATGAATAGTACGGTCAACATCAGCCCGGGCAAAAGACCGGCAATGAACAGTCTGCCAATCGATGTTTCGGTGGAAATGCCGTAAACGATCATCGTGATCGATGGTGGAATGAGGATACCGAGAGTTCCCCCGGCGGCGATCGAGCCAGTGGCCAAGCCATCGGAAAAACCGCGCTTGCGCATTTCCGGAATGCCCATCTTGCCAATGGCCGCGCAGGTCGCCGGCGACGAACCGGAAAGCGCGGCAAAGATCGAGCAGGCACCGATATTGGCAATAATAAGGCCGCCGGGAACCCTGTGCAGCCAGCGATCAAGGGCTTCGTAGAGGTCGCGTCCGGCCGGCGAAGAAGCCACTGCCGCACCCATTAGAATGAACATCGGGATCGACACCAGCGCGAACTCAGCCAGTCCCGCAAAGAAGGTTTCGGCCATCACGTCGAGACTACCAAGGCCTTCGAAAACAACCAGAAATCCGATGGAGACCACCCCCAATCCAAAGGCGATGGGGACCCCCGTCGAAAGCACCACTATGGTCACTACCGCGACCAGCAGGCCGATTTCAAGCGGGCTCATGGCCGGGTCTCCGGATCCAAGCCAAAGGGCTGCGAACGACCGCTGGCCAGGCTGAGGATATCAGCCACGTACTGCAGCGATAGCAGACCAAGGCCCAACGGCATTGTCATATAAGGAATCCACAGCGGCAGCTCCCAGACTGTGTCGGTGCGCCAGCCGCCTGACCAGGCATCGCGCAGCAGTTCCCAGCTGGCGTAAGTCAGCACCAGGCAGAAAAGCAGCCCCAAGCCGGAAGCAAGATAAGCCAAGGCGACGCGGGCTGCCTGTGAAAGATAGAGCGGCAAGATGTCGACGTTGACGTGGCCACGCCGCAGCAAAACGTAGGGGCAGCCGACGAAGGTGGCGCCGACCAAGGTGTAGACGACGAACTCGGTCTGCCAGACGGTCGAGGCGTTAAGCAGATAACGCATCACGACCATTTGACAGACGACAAGCACCGCTGCCGCCAGGCCGCAGGCCGAAATCACGCCGCAAATGATGGACAATCGGCGGACCGTCGTGATGAAGAATTCCAACGATTCCGTGCCCTGCCTCAGTGCGCTCGCATCCGCGCGTTGTTCCACGATCGTGGCCGGATTCGACCGGACCGCAATCGGGCACCATTTTTTCCGGCTCGATCAGCGAAGCCTGTCGGCCCGCGCATGACGTGGAAACCGCAAGCGGTCCGGGTTGTTCCGGACCGCCTGCAGGTATTCCTGGAGCTACTCGACCTCGAGCGCCATGTCGATGAGTTTCTGACCGTCAGGGACACTCTCGGCAAAGCTCTTGTACGACGTGCCTTTGGCGATCTCGCGCCAGGCCGCGGCCTGCTCGGCCGACATGGAAACGACTTCGACCCCGGCCTTTTTGTAAACTTCAACCAGTTTCTGGTCGATTTTCTGGGCTTCGCCGAAGAAATAGTCTTCCGCCTTCTGCCCTGCCGCCATAAGCGCGTCCTGTTGCGCCTTGTCGAGCTTGTTCCAGGTATTGGCCGACATCAATACGGGTTCGTACATGAACCACAAGGCATGCGCGCCAGGCTCGGTCAGGCATTTGACATGCTCGTAGATACGGTAGGAAACGAAACTACCAGAACTTGTATTGGCAGCATCCAATACGCCTGTTTGCATTGCCGTGTAGATCTCGGAACTCGGCATCGACGCGATGGAGGCGCCGGCGCCAGCCAACATCTGCTCGAAAGCCTTGCCAGCGGCACGGGTTGTCTGCCCCTTGATGTCATCCGGCTGCAGAATGCAATTCTTCTTCGAGGCGAAACCGCCGGCCAACCAGGCATCCGCCAAAACGACGACACCAGCTTCATCGATCACCCGCTTGATCTCGCCCATGAAGGGTGAATCGTTCAGTCGTTTCGCATGATCGTGATTCTTGACCAGTCCAGGCATCAAGGTGGCGTCGAACTGCGGGTGCCGGCCGGCGGCATACGCCAAGGGAAATGCAGAGATATCGAGCTGCCCCTTGACCATAGCGCCCCACTGTTCTTTGGCTTTGTAGAGCGAACTGCCGGGATAGACCTTTACGTCGATTCCGACGTTGGCGGCGGCGGCTTCGCGGGCAATCATCTGCACCATTTCGTCGCGTACGTCTCCCGAGCCGCCTGGCCATTGGTGCGAGGCCTTCAAGTTGATGTCCGCCGCAACGGCAGTGCCGGCCAAGGTTAAAACCGCGGTGAAGCCAATAACCCCCTTGAGGGTCTTTGATATACTTCTCATTTTTTCCTCCCGTTGTTATGCGTCTTGTTTGGGGCCGACCGTGGCCAGCCCGGCCCATGCGAAGTAATGGATCGCTGCGCCCAGATTCCGCCGTTCATCCCTTTGTGCCGCATGCCAAAAAAAGAAAGCGTGTTCGTCACTGGAGCAGCTGTGGCCATTGGCGGCGCGCGGAACCATCGCGAGATTTCTCTCTTTCTTGCGCTCGGAAGCCTAACCGCAGTTCCAACGGCTGTCTAGACATTGTATACAAGATATCCGATATTGCATTCTATTGATCTAGAATCGAATTTAACGGCCTACGTCCCGTTGGAAAGACGATCCCATGCCAAAACGCGAAACATCAAGACTTGCCGACGAGTTGCGCAGCCGCCTGGAAGAGGAAATTGTTTCCGGTCAGCTGGCGCCGGGTGAACGCCTTGATGAAATCGGTCTTGCGTACCGATTTGGCGTATCGCGAACGCCGGTACGCGAGTGCCTGTTGCAGCTCGCCTCGGTGGGACTGGTCGATATGCGCCCGCGTCAAGGCGCCGTCGTCGCCGCGATCACTGTGCCGCAGCTTTTGCAAATGTTCGAAGTCATGGCCGAATTGGAATCCTTCTGCGCCCGTTTAGCGGCCCGGCGCATGACGCGCGACGAACGCAGCGAACTGGCTCGGGTGCACAAGCGCTGCGCAAAGTTGGCAAAAAAGGGCGAAGTCGATGCTTACTATGCGGCCAATCGCGACTTTCACGAGATCGTCTACGCTGGCAGCCACAACGACTATCTCCAAGCAACGACACGTTCGACACGCAACCGCTTGTCGCCCTATCGGCGCTTTCAGCTACATCACGCCGGCCGGCTTTCGACTTCCTGGTCGGAACATGACTGTGTCGTCAAGGCGATCCTCGATGGCGATGCCGATCAAGCGGCGCAAGCCATGAGCGCGCATGTGGCGATTCAAGCTGACGTCTTCAGCGATCTGATTTCGGCCCTGCCACCGGCCTACTTGCAAGCCCAAACCGGTTGATTGCCACCGGGCAAGATCGTACCTGTAATCGATGATGAACGCGAACCTCTACGAAATTATCCGCGCCGCAAATCCGACCTCGCCGGACGCTGATTTCATGAAAGTCTGTGGCGAAGGATCCGCAACGGGCGCCGCTCCGACTTACAGCTATGGCGATATCGAAGCCGTCTCCGGCCGCTATGCGCGCCTGCTCGCGGATCTCGGAGTCGTCAAAGGCGATCGCATAGCGGTACAGGTCGAGAAATCGCCGCAGGCGATTTTGCTCTATCTGGCCGCGATGCGGGTCGGTGCCGTCTTCCTGCCGCTCAATACCGCCTATACCGATCCCGAGGTCGCCTATTTCCTCGCCGACGCCGAGCCCAAGGTCGTGGTCTGCGATCCCACCCGCGCCGAGTCGCTGGGACGGCTCGCCGCCAATCTCGGTATCGCAGAGTTGCTCACGCTAGATGCGCAAGGCGGCGGCAGCCTGAGCGACGCCGCCGAGAGCAAGGACCCGGATTTCGGCTGCGTCGCGGCAAGCGCCGACGACCTTGCCGCCATCCTTTATACCAGCGGCACCACGGGACGTTCCAAGGGCGCCATGCTGAGTCACGAAAATCTCGCCTCGAACGCCATAACCCTGCAGAAGCTTTGGGGTTTCAGCTCCGATGATGTCCTGCTCCACGCCCTGCCGATATTTCACACGCACGGGCTGTTCGTCGCCACCAACTGCGTACTTTTAAGCGGCGCCTCGATGCTATTCCTGCACAGGTTCGATGCCCGCCAGGTGATCGGCCTTCTGCCGCGCGCGACGGTGATGATGGGCGTACCGACCTTCTACACTCGCCTGCTGGCCGAGCCCGCCTTCGGTGCCGAATGCTGCGCCACCATGCGGTTGTTCATATCGGGATCGGCACCGCTCCTGGAAGAGACCTTCGCCGCGTTCGAGGCTCGCACCGGTCAACGCATCCTCGAACGATATGGCATGACCGAAACCGGCATGAACACCTCCAATCCACTCGTCGGCGACCGCCTCCCGGGTACCGTCGGCCCCGGGTTGCCGGGCGTCGAAGTGCGCATCACCGACGCCGACGGACGGATCTTACCGGACGGCGAAATCGGTACCCTGGAAGTCAAGGGCCCGAATGTTTTCAGGGGCTACTGGCGGCAACCGCAAAAAACCGCGGGGGAGTTTCGCGCCGACGGCTTTTTTATCACCGGCGACCTCGCCCGCATTGACGAAAACGGCTATGTGCAGATTGTCGGACGCGGCACGGACCTGATCATCTGTGGCGGCTTCAACGTCTATCCCAAGGAAGTCGAGCTGCTGGTCGACGGCCTGGAAGGCGTCACGGAAACAGCGGTCGTGGGCCTGCCGCATCCGGATTTTGGCGAAGCCGTCGTGGCGGTCGTCGTGCGTGACGCCGACCATACCGACCTCAGTTCCGAAGCGGTGATCGAAGCCGCCAAGTTGGATCTCGCCAACTTCAAGGTTCCCAAGCGCGTCTACTTCGTCGACAGCCTGCCACGCAATGCGATGGGCAAGGTACAAAAGTCCGAACTGCGTGAACGCTACAAGAGTGCTTTTGCGCCGACAATCTGACGACCCGCGCCGCAGACAGAACCGAATTTCTCATGATACGTCACGGGCAAGGCTTGGGCGACTCCCGGCGCACACCTTATGATCCGGACGGCGTTGGGCCAACGGCGCCCCTTTCAGCCGATCTCCACCTCTTTTCGTGGTACCCGTGACGTGATCATCGATCTGGAAACATACGACGGCGCCGACCACGTCGAGGCGGACCTTTGCATCGCCGGCGCCGGTGCCGCGGGCATATCCATCGCCTTGCAATACCTCGACAGCGCCCACAGCGTGATCGTCCTTGAGGGCGGCGGACTGGAGGCCGAAAGTCGCTCCCAGGAACTCTATGAAGGTGAAATCGACGGCCTTGAGTATTTGCCGCTGGACGTCTGCCGCCTGCGCTTCTTCGGCGGCACGACAAATCATTGGGGCGGTTGGTGTCGACCGCTCGATGCGCTCGACTTTGAACAACGCGGTTGGGTGCCCCACAGCGGCTGGCCCATTGGACCGCAAGATCTCGCGCCGCACCGTGCCGCCGCCCACGATATCCTCGGTCTCGGCCCCTTGAACTATGATCCCGGCGCGCTACGGCCGACGTCGGGGCACCTGCTGGAACTGGCGCCGGAGAAGCTGCAGCATCGGCTGTGGCGCGTCACCCAGTCAATCCATCTGAGCGACAAGTACCAGCAGACCCTGCTACGCGCCGACAACATCCGCCTCTTCCTCCACGCCAACCTTCAAGACATCCCCGCCAGCCCGGACGGCGGGCATTGCAGTTCCTTCGAGTGCGAGAACTATGTCGGCCGCAAACTGCGGGTAACGGCAAAGCAGTTCGTTCTGGCACTCGGTGGACTGGAAACACCGCGCCTGCTGCTCAACAGCACCGGACACAATCCGGCCGGCCTTGGCAACGACCACGATCTGGTCGGACGTTTCTTCATGGACCATCCGCATGTCGCGACGGGACTTCTTGTCCTTGACGATCCCGATGTGATGCTGCCCTACAATTGGCATAGTTTAACGCCAGAAGGATCAGAGGCCCGTCTCGTCGTTGGGATCTGCCCCAGCCGGGAGGCGCAAATAACCGGCCAACTGCTCAACCACAGCGCCACGGTTGCCCCGCTGCGCCGCCTGGCCCCCGGGTTCAAGGCACTTCGCAAGTTCCGCCGCGACCTTTCAAATGGCGCCTACGAAAATCTGGGCGAAGACCTGCGGCGGATATTCAACGATTTGTCGGGGGCCACCGCGGGGCTCTACGAGAAAATCAAAGGTGACGAGCGGCCAATCCTTGGTCTCTATACCCGCTGCGAGCAGGCTCCGAACCCCGACAACCGGGTGCGCCTC
>JAJFGM010000343.1 GCA_021776145.1 Kiloniellaceae bacterium
GCGTCGTCGTATCGCCCTTCATTCTCGGCGGTGCCATGGGCCCGGTGACGCAACCGGCTTTGTTGGCGCAGGCCCATGCCGAGGCCATGGCCGGCATTGCGCTCAGCCAACTCGTACGCCGGGGCGCCCCGGTCGTCTACGGCAACTTCCTGACCACCATGAACCTGAAAACCGGCGCCCCGACTTTTGGCACGCCCGAGGCCAACCTCTCGACCTTTGCCATCGCCCAGCTGTGCCGTCGGCTTGGCCTGCCGCTGCGCTGCGGTGGGCAACTTACGGCGTCGAAGGTCGCCGACGGACAGGCCATGCAGGAATCCACCGCCAGCATGATGAGCGGCATCCTGGCCGGCGCCAACTTCGTTTTCCATGCCGCCGGCTGGCTTGAGGGCGGATTGACCATGGGTTACGAGAAATTCGTGATGGACCTCGACCACTGCGGCATGATGCTGCGCATGCTGCAGGGCCTCGGCATCGACGACGAGAGCCTGGCGGCGGAGGCCTATCGCGAGGCCGGGCCCGGGGTCGCCTTTCTCGGCACGGCCCACACACTTGCCCACTTCGAGACCGCCAACTACCTCTCCGACCTTGCCGATACCAATTCCTACGAAGCCTGGCTGGAAGCGGGCCGGCAGGACACGGAACGCCGCGCTAACCGGCGTTGGAAAGAGCTGCTCGCCGAGACCGAGGCGCCGCCGCTGGACCCGGCCATCGACGAATCCCTGCGCGATTTCATGGCGCGTAAGAAATCGGCCCTACTCGATCAATGGCACTAGGGCCTGTTGAGATTCAGGTTACGGCCTCGGTTCGAGCCAATTTGGCCCGCAGTTGGGAACGAGAAGGAAGGACATGCAGCGCATATTCGACGCCGAGCGACGCGGCTGCGGGCCAATTGGGCCGAACTCCTTCGGGGCGGAGCGTATTTTTGCCAGGGCCGCGTCGCGCGTGGCTTGTGGGGGGCCACCCCCCATTGGGCTCGAGTGGGGCGCCACGCGCTCCTTGCCCTGGCGAAAATCCGCTCCCGCCGAGACCGCAACCTGAATCTCAACAGGCCCTAACCCACGACAGAGAAATAAAGGAGAATTGAATTGAGCAGCCACAAATGCATCCGCCTTCCCACCGGCGCCGGCGTCGCCGGCCTTGAGCCGACCGATTACATACCGCCGGACTCGTTGCAATCCGGCGACCCGCAGGAGCGCGGCCGCAGCTTCTATGCCGATCAAACCGGCCAACTCGATGCCGGCGTCTGGCAATGCGAGCCCAACCGGCATCACATCGCGGCGGCCCCCTACGACGAGTTCGTATACCTGCTGCAAGGCCACATCGACGTCATCGACGACACAGGCGCCGTCGAGACCTTCAAGACAGGCGACAGCTTCATCATGCCGCGCGGGTGCGACTGTACATGGGATGTCAAGGAAGCGGTGCGCAAGCTCTATGTTGTCTTGACGGCCGAGGCCTACGAGGGATGAAAGTGGGGCCCGCGTCGGCCATTGCGGCGGGCCGGGGCATCACCTAACGTAGCGATTTGGTCTCTCGCATGGGAGTTGGAACCATTCGTTACACGCGGCTTGAAGCCCGCCTGAAACGCGGCGAGACCGTTCTGCTTGACGGCGGCACGGGAACCGAGTTGCAGCGTCGCGGCGTCGCCATGGATCCGGAGGCGTGGTGCGGCCCGGCGACGCTGGAGAACACC
This sequence comes from Kiloniellaceae bacterium, assembly GCA_021776145.1. Lineage (GTDB taxonomy): Bacteria > Pseudomonadota > Alphaproteobacteria > Kiloniellales > Kiloniellaceae > JAJFGM01. The sequence goes on from JAJFGM010000343.1 coordinate 1,694, forward strand.
AGCCTGTTGGAAGCCATACATAGCGACTACATCGCCGTTGGTGCCGACATCATCACGGTCAATTCCTACGCATCGTCGCGGCTGATGCTGACCCCGGCGGGCTACGGCGACCGCTTCGAAGAGATCAACCGTGCCGCGGTCCATGCAGCGCTGCGCGCGCGTCAGGCAAGCGGGCGTGACGACGTTCTGGTTGCCGGCTCACTATCGCACATGTGCCCGCTCTACGAAGGAACGTCGCAGGCCGATCCGCGGCGCTTGCCGCCGGCGGCGGAGCTGGCGGAGGCTTTCGGTGAGCTCGCGGCGCTGCACCGCGACGAAGGCTGTGACCTTATCCTGCTTGAGATGATGTATGACCCGGAGCGGATGGTTCACGCCTTCAAGGCGGCGGAGGCAACCGGCCTGCCGGTATGGGCCGGGTTCTCGGTCAGGCGCGGCGGCGATGGGCGGGTGTTGAGTTTCGCGCCGGATGTCGACCTGCCCTTTGAGACGCTGCTGGCTGTGCTCGACGACTTCGACGTGGCCGCCGCCGGCGTCATGCATTCAGCGCCGAACGTGACCGGTGACGCGCTCGACATTCTGCGCGGCGTTTTCAGCGGACCGCTGACCGCCTATCCCGACTCCGGCTATTTCACAATGCCGGAGTGGCAATTCGAAGAGGTGATCCCGCCGGCAGAGCTGCTGCGCTTTGCGACCGATTGGCTCGGCCGTGGCATGCAGGTTGTCGGCGGCTGTTGCGGCCTTTCCCCCGAACACATCGCGGCGCTGCAATCCTTGAAGGCGCGCGCCGTCAGTAGCTCGACTTGATCTTCAGGAAGTCGTAGCGGTTGGCCGAGGTCACGGCGATGTCGCTGAGGCCCTTGTTGCCGAGCACGCTCAGGGTCACCTCGACACCGGCATCGCCCAGGGCCCAAAGCTTGCGATAGAAATCGGCCATACCCCGTACCGGTTCGCCACCGATGGCGACGATGATGTCGTCCGCGGCGATGCCGGCGCGTGCCGCCGGTCCGTGCGGCGCGGTTCGATTGACGAAGACCCGACCGCGCAGGTCCTCGGTATAGACGCCGAGCCAGGGGCGCGGTGGAGCGCGCGAGCGGCCGTGCTCGACCAGATCCCGGTAGATCGGCTTGAGCGCGTCGATGGGCACGAACATGTTGCCAGGGATTGCTCGGCCGGGCCCGGCGGCGTCGCCAACCACCAAGGAACCGATGCCGAGCAAACGCCCTTTGCCGCCGAACAGCGCGGCGCCACCGAAGGCGCGGTGCGGCGGCGAGGTGAAGATCGCGTCTGGCAGCAGATATTCCCAATAGCCGGCAAAGTCGCGGCGCGAGATGACACGGGCCGCGATGGCCGGTGGCGCGCCGATGGCGCTGGCGACCAGAACCTCGCTCTGCTCGGCGAGGTCAGCCGAATTACCGAATTCGATGGGTGCGATGTTCAGCGGTACCAGGGCGCGCACCAGCCCGAAACCGGTCGCCGTGTCGTAAGCCACTACTTCGGCCGGCGCGATTTCACCGTCCGGCAGGACGATGTCGACGCGGATGGCTTCAAGAATGATATAGCCGATGGTGAGAACCAGACCGTCGGCGTCGACAACGACGCCGGAGCCATTTCGCTCGGTACCCAACACGCCGGCGGTGAAGGCGTCCGCCGGCACGCTGGCGCGGATCTCGACCACTGCGTCGAGCGGCCCTGCCGTGGCCGCGCGGCCGCAAGCCAGAAGCAGGATCAGCAGGGCCACCATCAAGCCAAGCGGCCGCCAAGCCGCCGCGCGCGTGCTCTGCTGGAGCATGGGTTGTGTGATCATTGCGATCTCCCAAGGCAAGTCCGCAGTCTATCATGCCTGACCTGACGTCGGGACGAGGATCTGGGGATTTTGTGGCGATCTTCGATCAAACCTGCGTGTTGGCTGTTGCGAGCATGGGCGGCGATTGCCGGATTTTTGCCATGGGTCCGCCTTTTTGCGACCCCTCGTGTGACATATTTTCGTGCCTAGATATAGATGCGCGCATTTTGGGTGCGTCTTGCGCCCCTTTGACCCCGGAACCCAGTGGGATGAAGAGGGTTTAGGGCTTGAGGAGTGCTTCAATGGTCGCCAGCAGGATCAGAATTCCAGGATTCATCGCGATGTTCAGCCGTATCAAACCGCTTCGCCCCTTGGCACCGGCCTTCGGCGCCTTGGTCCTGGCGGTCGTCGGCAGCGCGTTGATCACATTGCAGGTCAGCGGTCCGGGCGCCGGGCTGATGATGTCGTCGGCCTCGGCGTCGGTTGCGCCGCTCGACCAGCCGGCCAGCCCGCAGTTCCGCAGCTTGGTGTTCAAGGCCAAGCGCGGCGGCGGCCTGGGAATGAGCGAGATCGATCTCGACGAGGAACTCGCCTGCATGGCACTCAACATCTATTTCGAAGCCCGCGGCGAACCAGCCATCGGCAAGCTGGCCGTCGGACATGTGGTCATGAACCGCGTGGCGGCACGCAGTTACCCGGAATCTGTCTGCGGCGTGGTGCGGCAAGGCGGCGAGATCAGGCGCCACCGCTGCCAGTTCTCATGGTGGTGCGACGGCAAGAGCGACCGGCCGCGTGACGTCGCCGCCTGGGAGGAAAGCCTGTTGCTGGCGCGGCACATTCTAACCGGTGGATCGGCCGATCCGACGGCCGGGGCGCTTTGGTATCATGCCGATTATGTCTCGCCGAGGTGGAAGGACGCGCTGCGCGAGGGCCCGACTTTCGGCCGTCACATCTTCTATTCGAAAAAGGGGCTGTCGTAAGGCCCCGTCAACTGTCGTCTGGAACAGTCAACCGCGCCCGTCCGACCCGTGCCTGATCTTGCAACCAGGTAACGACGGTGCTGGCGGCCGCACTGAGCGGCTCGTTTTCCGAACGTACGATCCAATAATCCCACGGCAAGCTAATCTGCAACTCGCCGAATGGCCGGACCTTGGGCCTGTTGGCCAGGTCCTCCGCCGTCAGACAGCCGCGAACGCTTTTTGCCGGAGCATGGGATTCGTAATCATTGCGATCTCCCAGGGCCAGCCCGCAGTCTATCAAGCTTGACCTAACGGCGGCGCGATGATCTGGGGACTTTGCGACGATGGTCGGATCATTGCCATAGGACTGCCTTTTTGCTACCCAAAGTGCGACAAAATTTCGTACTAAGAGATATAGGTGCGCGCGCTTCGGGTGCGTCTTGCGCCCTTTTAGACCAGGAACAATGGCGGGATAAACAGGGTTTGGGGCATGAGGAGTGTTTCGATGGTCGCCAGCCGGATCAGAACTCCCCGCATCATCGCAAAGCTCCTCCGCGTCAATCCGCTCCGCCCTTGGATTCCGTCTTTCGACACCCTGGCCATCGGAGCTCTGGTGCTGGAGGTGGTCGGCAGCGCGGTGCTCATACTGCAGGTCAGCGGTCCGGGCGCCGGGCTGATGATGTCGCCGGCCTCGGCGTCGGTTGCGCCGCTCGAACAGCCAGCCAGCCCGCAATTTCGCAACTTGCTGTTTAAAGCCGAGCGCATTGTCCGCCTGGTAGCGAGCGAAGACAAGCTCGGCGAGTCACTTGCCTGTCTGGCGCTCAACATCTACTTCGAAGCCCGCGGCGAGCCGGCGATTGGCAAACTCGCGGTGGGACACGTGGTCATGAACCGCGTGGCGGCAAGTAGCTACCCAGCGACTGTCTGCGGCGTGGTGCGGCAGGGCGGCGGGATCAATCGCTATCGCTGCCAGTTCTCTTGGTGGTGTGACGGCAAGAGCGACCAGCCGAGCGACACCGTGGCCTGGGAGGAAAGTCTGTTGCTGGCGCGACAGATTCTAAGCGGTGGATCGGCCGATCCGACAGCCGGGGCGCTGTGGTATCACGCCGATTATGTCTCACCGCACTGGAAGGACACGCTGCGTAAGGGTCCGACATTTGGCCGCCACATCTTCTATTCGAAAAAGGGGCTGTCGTAAGGCCCCTTCAACTGTCGTCTGGAACAATCAACGGCGCCCGTACGACCTGTGCCTGATCTTGCAACCAGGTAACGACGGTGCCGGCCGCGGCACTTGGCGTGCCGCTTTCGGCACGCACGATCCAATAGGCCCGTGGCAGGTCGACCTGCAACTCGCCGAATGGCCGGATCAAGGTGCCGTTGGCCAAATCCTCCGCCGCCCGGCGGCCGCGGGCGAGGGCGACGCCCATGCCTTGCGCCGCCGCCCTCAGCACGAGGTCGGATGACGAGAAGCGTGGACCCGGCCGGACGTTGAGGCCAGTCACCTTGTATTGTGCCTGCCAAGCTTCCCAGGACGCCTGTGGGTCACGATCGTGCAGGAGAGCCAAGCCCTTGAGGGCCCTGGGGTGGCGTGGCCGGCCGCGGTTTTGCCAATAACCCGGGCTCATGACCGGAAACAGCGCATCGTCCATGAAGGGCTGGCACCGCAAGCCGGGCCAGGGGCCGCGGCCCATGCGCAAGGCCAGGTCGGCGCCTGCGTCGGAGGGGTCGACGAGGCTTTGATCTGCGAGCACGGAGACTTCGACCCAGGGGTGGGATTGCTGTAGATCCGACAGCCTCGGCAACAGCCAGCGCGCCGCGAAGGACGGCGCCGTAGAGACCGTGACCGCATTACCGCGCCGCGATTCCCGCAGCGAGGCAATCGCGTGTTCGAGGTCGCGCAGGCTGGCGAGGCCGGCGCGGCCGAGGGCCTCGCCCTGTGGCGTAAAGGCGAGCGCCCGCGTGCCCTTGCGCTCCTGCAGCAAGGGCAAGCCAATCCAGGCCTCGAGTTCGCGCAGATGTCGGCTGACCGACGAATGGGTGACCCGCAAGGCGCGGGCCGCCGGACGCACGCCGCCGCTGTCGTAGACGGCGGCAAAAGCCCGAAGGGCGTTCAGAGGCAAATCTCTCATGGTCGTAATTATAGACCAAAAACGCCAAATTAGAGAACAGTCAAATCCCCTGATCTTGCTTACATTCGTCGCTCGGACGAACGCGATGGAGGTGGGGCATGGGCATGCTGATCGAAGGCCGTTGGAGCGAGGAGGATCGGATCCATTCCGCTGGTGCCTTTGTCCGACCGGCCAGCGTCTTTGACCAGGAGCCGCGGCCGGAGATGATCGAAGGCCTCGGCGGGGAGCCGGGCCGTTACGTCCTGATCGCATCGCTGAGCTGTCCCTGGTCGCAGCGGGCGCTGATCCTGCGCCAGCTCAAGGGACTGGCGTCGACCGTGCCGATCCACATCGCCCATGGGCCGCGCGCCGAGGGCTATTCGGCCAACGGCGGTGCACCTTGGATTGTGCCGGGCAGCGCGGTCGCAATCCTGCACCTGCATCAGCTCTACACGCTCAGTCACCCGGCTTACAGTGGCCGCTCGACGGTGCCCATCCTGTGGGACAGCCTCGACCGCCGCATCGTCAGCAACGAGTCGGCGGTCATCATGCGGGCTTTCGATGCGGTCCAAGTGGATCCCTTGGCGCCCGACCTAACCTTTTTGCCGGACCGCCTGCGGCACGAAATCGAGGAACTGAACGCGCAGATCCACGCCGGGCTGAACAACGGCGTCTATCGGGCCGGCTTCGCCGAGACCCAGGCGGCATACGAAAGTGCCGTGCAAGAGGTTTTCGCCACACTCGATAGCTTGGAACGCCGACTGTCGCGGCAACGCTATCTTCTGGATACGACAATCACCGATGCCGACTGGCGCCTCTTCCCGACCCTGGTGCGCTTCGATGCGGTTTATTACCTGCTGCACAAGTGCTGCCGCCGCCGTCTGGTCGACTATCCGGCGCTGTGGGCCTATGCGCGCGACCTCTACGCTTGGCGCGGTGTTGCCGACACTGTCGACTTCCAGGTCATGCGCGAAGCCAGCTTCGCCAATGACACCAGCAGCAACGCCAACGGCATCGTCGCCGTCGCGCCCGATGTGGATTGGCACGCGCCCCACGGTCGCCAGCGGCTGGGCCCGGCGCGGGCGGCGCTGCGCGGTGGCGGTTCGGTCGAAATCGAGCCGGCAACGCTGACCGTAAAGGCCTGAAACGGCATGGAAGCCTACCTTGCCATCGCCGGTTTGGTGACGGTCGCCGCCGTCACACCCGGGCCGAACAACTTCATCGTCATGGAGGCGGCCGCGCGCGGCGGTGTCGCGGCGGCACTGCCGGCAATTTTCGGTGTCATGCTCGGCACGCTGATTTTGCTTAGTCTGGTGTGGGCCGGAACCGGAGCTCTCTTTGACACACACCCCGGACTGCGCGGACTGCTCACCGCCGCCGGATGTCTTTATCTGGTCTGGCTTGGCGCCGCGCTGGTCTGGCGCAGTTCGGACGGCGGCGAGGTGAAGGTGGAACGGACATCCTTGCCGCGCAGCCTGACGGGCCTTGCGCTGTTTCAGCTCTTCAATCCGAAGGGCTGGGTCATGGTACTGACGGCGATGGCCGCCGCCTCGTCAAGCGGCGTTAATGGCACCCTGCTCTTGGCCCAACTCGTTGCCATCTTCCTGCTGGTGACTGGCCTTTGCCTGTTGCTCTGGGCCCTGGCCGGGACGGCGATCGCCCATCTGTTGCGGCAGCCGGGCGGCCGGCGCTGGTTCGATCGCGCCATGGGTATTTTGTTGATTGCGTCGGCAGTGCCGTTGGCCATTTGAACTCCGACGCAACCTGTTGCAGTTCTTGTGTGAATGGCGGTGAGATGCGACACAGAGGACATGAGCGATCGCTATTTCGAGGACTTCCAGTCGGGCCAGCGCTTCACCAGCCGGGGCGCCACGTTGAGCGAGGCGCAGATACTCGACTTCGCCCTGCAGTACGACCCGCAACCCATTCACCTGGACAAGGTGGCGGCGGCGGACGGCCCTTTCGGCGGGCTCATCGCCTCGGGATTTCAGACCCTGGTCGTCGCCTTCCGCCTGTTCTACCAGGAGAACATCATAAATAAGGCGTCGTTGGGCTCGCCCGGCTTCGACAATCTGCGCTGGCTGCAGCCGGTGCGTCCCGGCGATACCATCCATGTAGAGGGCGAGGTCAAGGAGACTAAATCTTCGCGCTCGAAAGCCGATCGCGGTTACCTCAAAATGGCTTACAGCGTGCGCAATCAGGACAGCGACACGGTCATGACCTTCCTCGCCGTACATATCCTCGCGCGCCGCCCCGAAACAGGCGATTAAGTCCGCGAAGGCTGCATCTCGCCAACTGCTGATTTGTGCCCATGCCGCGAAGCCTGGTCGGGTCCGCCGGACAGTACTAGTACAGCCCAGCGGAGATACTGACTCGCAAACTGGGTCTTTTCTTTGAGACTGGGCAGTGATTCTCTGTTGTGACCGGTTCGCAATGGAGGAAAGAGATGGGTCGCCAGGCATCACGGATTGTATTGAGTTTTGAAG
>JAJFGM010000344.1 GCA_021776145.1 Kiloniellaceae bacterium
CGTGGCGCACGTTGTCACCGTCAAGGACATAAACCGCGTAGCCCTTCTCGAACAGGCGCCGTTCGACCTCCATCGCGACCGTCGACTTGCCGGCACCGGAGAGACCCGTGAACCACAAGACCCCGCCCGTGTGGCCGAACATGCGCGCCCGTTCGCTGTCGGACACACCGTGTTCGACGCGCTGGATGTTGGTCGAAGCGACGGTGATGAGACTGCGCTGATCGGCGTAGCCGTCCATCGATATGATGCCGCCGCCAGAGATCTCATAACCATCGACGAGGACAAAGCGCCCGGTCTGCTGGCAGTCGACGAACTGATCCAAGGCGACCATCTTGCGAGACCGCAGAACCACTTCGGCCACGGCATTGCGCTCGACCTCTTCGGCCTGCGAGGCCGAAAGGTCACCGGTGTCGATGATCCGTTCGATCTCTTGTATTTGAACCTGCGCTTCCATGGTATTGAGTTTCATCTTGTAGACCTTGCCCTTACGCAGCGGCTCGTGGCCGAGCCAGAATACGCGGGCGCGGAAGACGTCGGTCTCGATGGGTTTGTGCTGCGGGTGGCTGACCAGATCGCCACGCTCGACGAAGATCTGCTCGTCGAGGGTGAATCCGACAGAATCGCCAGCGCTGGCACCGCTTGGCACTTGCGGCACGCCCCAGGCTTCGATGGATTGGACCTTCGCCGACTTGTTCGATGGCGAGAAGACCAGCGTATCACCAACCTTCAGGCTGCCAGTTTCGACTCGACCGGCGATGATACGGCGATCATCGAACTTGTAGACGTCTTGCACTGGCATGCGAAGGGCCTGATCCTTGGGTGCCGCCGGCGGTTCGAAAGCGTCGAGAGCGCCGATAATGGTCGGCCCCTGGAACCACGCCAGCCGATCGGAACGCGCGGCGATGTTGTCGCCGTCACGGGCCGAAACCGGCAGAACGTAAGTCGGTTTCACGCCAATGCTTTCCAAGTACTCGCGAATTTCCTTTTCGACGACGTCGAAACGCTCCTGACTGAAGCCCACGAGGTCCATCTTGTTGACCACAACGGCAACTTTTCGGACACCCATGAGGTGCAGCAGGTAACCGTGTCGGCGAGACTGTTCGCGAACCCCTTCCTCGGCATCGATCACCAACAGGGCGGCATCGCTCGAAGCCGCACCCGTGACCATATTTTTGAGGAACTCCTTGTGCCCCGGGGCATCGATGATGACGTAGTCGCGGGCTGGCGATTTAAACCAGATCTGCGTCGTGTCGATGGTGATGCCCTGGTCCCGTTCCGCCTGCAACGCGTCCAGAAGGAACGCCCACTCGAATGGCATGCCACGGCGTTCGCACATGTCCTTGATCGAGTCCAGTTTGCCCTCAGGCAAGGAATCAGTGTCGTGGAACAATCGTCCGATCAAGGTCGATTTGCCGTGGTCAACATGACCGACGATTACGATTTTGAGGAATTCACGCTGTTCCTTCAGCGACAAACGCGGGAAGTCGTCGGTTTTCATTTCGATAGCCGGTTCTGTCATTTCAAATGATCCCCTGCCTACATGTAGCCGTCGGCGCGAAGACGTTCGAAAACGTCTTCCGACTCGTGGTCCATCACGCGGCCAGCGCGTTCAGAGACGGTCGTCGTCTCCAATTCTTCAATAACCTCGTCGATCGATGAGGCCGTGCTGGCAACCGGGTTGGTGATATCCTTGTCACCCAGCGAACGGTAGCGCATGCCGTCTTTGGCGAAATAAAGATCGATCAGCGGAATGTTCTCGCGCTGCGAGTACCGCCAGATGTCGACCTCGGTCCAATGCAGCAAGGGGTGGATACGCAGATGCGTACCCTTGGGATAATCGGTCTTGTATTGATCCCAAAACTCGGGCGGCTGATCGCGAAAATCCCATTGCCCGGTGCCGCCGCGTGGACTGAAGACACGTTCCTTCGCCCGCGTCGCCTGTTCGTCACGGCGAATGCCGGCAAATATGCCATTGAAGGGATTGGCCTCGAGAAAGCTCTTGAGACCCTCGGTCTTGCGCGCCGCCGAACGCGCCGCCGGCGGCAGGGTGGTATCGATCTCGTCGATAGACGGGCATTCGCCCCGCAACAAATTGATGTTCCATTCTTTTTCGTATTTGTCGCGGAACTCATACATCTCCGGAAATTTCATACCGGTATCGATGTGGATACAAGGGAACGGGACATGCCCAAAGAACGCCTTACGGGCGAGCCAGATCATGACGTTCGAATCTTTTCCGAGCGACCAGAGCATGGCAATTTTGTCGAGGCGGTTAAAGGCCTCGCGAAAGATGTAAATGCTCTGGCTTTCCAACTGGTCGAGATCAGCCATCGAGTCCTCTTGAAGGGGTCAATTATTGTGATTCGTGTCTTGATGCCCGCCGATAGCAGCTGGCGGTCATGGCAAGTCCGGAAGAGTTTGCCTACGATTTGTTAGAAATCATTTAATCGCAGCACGAACGATGTCATCCGAATATATAGGGCCATGCCAAGGCTTGAAAGCCTCAAGACCAAGTCCCGGAGCCTGGTTTCGATGTTTTCCACAGGCCGGAGCGGTTATCCACAAGGTGGGCCTACCGCTGCTGTCTCAGGCAAGTAAATCTGTTGCCCCGCTTGGAAAGCGGCACAATTATGTCCCGAAAGTGCTTTCAAGCGTCAGGAAAGCTGTTAAAAGTTGGCCTCGGGCACAGAAATATTCGCGCCGCCGAGCTCTGAAATTCGAGATGTCATCTGGCATCCGCCCGTCGGGCGAGTCTTTCAAATGACTGTCTTGGCTGGACGCGAATATTGCCAAATACACACACCCATGGCCAAATACTCTCGTCTGCTATTGCAAGAACGATTGGGAGATTTGGTTAGTAAGCCACTGAATAAATTGGTAGTGTGTACGTCCAAAGGGAACCACCTGATGAACGTCCGCTCATTAGCGACCGGGAGCAAGATTCTTTCTGACACAGTCGCGCCGGTATCGATCGCGATCGCCGGCACACTTCTGCGTTTATTCGATCTTTTTGTGGTTGGCGTTCTGGGGCTTGCGATCCACCTGATCTACGGGCCCTCGGATAGCTGGATCCCGCGCAGCGAGTACCTTGCGGCGGTGGCCGCGGGCCTGCTCTTCTCAGGTACCTTGTTTCACTGGTTCGGCGTCTATCGCGGCGACTTCCTGTTTCGC
>JAJFGM010000345.1 GCA_021776145.1 Kiloniellaceae bacterium
CGCCTCGCCCTATCCGCTCGAGGGTCTCGACGCCTGGGCCCCGGCCCGTCGGGCCAATGGCGACGACCTGAAAGGAATTCTCGGCGATCCGAGCTTTCGGCAGGCGGTCAAGGACGAACTGGCCGCGCCGGCCGGTATACGGCTGTTCAACGGCGAGTGGCACAAGATCGAGCTGACCGAGGCGGCGCGGGACGAGAACCGCCCGCATGAGCACCGCAACCTCGCCGATCTCGCCGCCGAGTCCGGACAGCACCCGCTCGACTGGATGCTCGACTTCGCCTTGTCCGAGGATCTGCGGACGCTCTTCACGGCGATCCTGCTCAATTCCGACGAAGAGGCGGTCGGCCGCATCATCAGCCACCCCAACGCCTCGGTGGCGCTGTCGGATGCCGGCGCCCACCTGACCTTTTTCTGCGACGCCGGTTTCGGTCTGCACCTCATGGGGCATTGGGCGCGCGATCTGGATGTACTCTCGATGGAAGCGGCGGTGCATGAGCTGACCGCCAAGCCGGCGGCGATCTTCCGCCTCGCCGGGCGCGGCCGCATCGCGCCCGGTTACGCAGCCGACCTCCTGCTTTTCGATCCCGCAGAGGTCGGGCGTGGGCCGAAGCGGCGGGTGCACGATCTGCCCGGCGGGGCGGCACGCCTGACGACCGACGCCGTCGGACTGCACGGTCTTTGGGTCAACGGCACGCAGGTGGTGAACCGGGATGGCACGCTGCACGATGACGCACGCCCTGGCCAGTTGCTGCGCTCCGCCTGAATTGGCTATTTGGGCCGCGCCGCGCCCCAATAATTGAAGCCAGCGAAGCGCGGCGCGCCGGGCAGGTACATCTGCTGCAAATCCTCGATGACGAAGCCCGCGCCGGCGATCAGGCCGGGGATGTCGCGGTTGAGATTGCAGCCGCCGCCGATGCGCTTCCAATAGGGGTTGATGCGATCCTGCCAGCGCCGTACCGCCGCGTCCGGTGCCTTGCCGTGTTCGCAGAACAGCAGGCGGCCGCCGGGCTTGAGGACGCGGCGCATGCCGGCCAGCGCCGCGCCGGCATCGGGAATGGTGCAGAGCGCGTAGGTCACCAGGACCGTATCGATGCTCGCGGCTTCGAGCGGGATGTCTTCGCCATCGAGCGCCAGATACTCGACCGCGAAGGGCAGATCCGGCGAGCGGCGGCGGGCGAAGGCCAGCATTTCCTCGGCCGGGTCGAGGCCGATGACCCGCTCGACCTTGGCGGCATCGTAGAACGGCAGATTGAGGCCGGAACCGATGCCGACCTCGAGTACCCGGCCCTCGGCCTGGGGCACGATATTGCGCCGCTGCCGCCGCACCGGTTTGCTGCCGCACGACAGATCGATGATCTTGGGCAGGATATAGCGGCTGTAGAAACCCATGCCTCTGCCCTCACCGGCCTCAACGGCCGGCGGCGTAGCACTGCATGTGGCGCGGGCTGGCGGCCGCTTTCAAGACGCCGTTTTCGCGTGTCGCGGCGGTGACGAAGCCCAGGCTGTAGTCGTCGAAGACCTCGACGGCGTGACCACGTTCGGCGAGATCGTCGATGGCATCGTCGCCGAGGCGCGCCTCCACCGCCAGGTGACCCGGGCTGCATTCGCGCGGGTAAAAGGAACTCGGCGCGTGCTTGGTGTGGAACTCCGGCGCGTCGATCGCTTCCTGCAGGTTCTGGCCGAAGTGGACGTGGCGCAGGAAGGCGTGCAGCGCCCACTGGTCCTGCTGGTCGCCGCCCGGCGTGCCGAAGGCCATGTAGGGCTCGCCGTCCTTCAGCGCCAAACCCGGGGTCAAGGTCGTGCGCGGCCGCTTGCCCGGCGCCAGAACCGCCGGCGCCGCGTCGTCGAGGTCGAACATCTGGCCGCGCACCGAGAAGGGGAAACCAAGACCGGGCACAACCGGCGCGCCGTTCAGCCAGCCGCCGCTTGGCGTGCCGGAGATCATGTTGCCGTCCCGGTCGATGATATCGAAATGCGTGGTATCGCCGCCGGCCGCGGCGGCACGCGACAGCGCACGCAGGACCTGGCGCTGCGGCTGGGGCTCGCCGAAGCTCAACGATTCCGGGAAAGCGAGGTTGGCGGTCGAACCCTTGAGCCGCGCGACGACCGGTCCACCGTGGCCGGAAACCTCGCCGGGGCGCAGGTCGTGCGAAGCCTCGGGCCCTATCAGCTGCCGACGCGCATCGTTATAGGCATCGCTCAGCAGCGCCGCCAGCGGGACATCGACGAAGTCGGGATCGCCGTAGAAGGCCTCGCGGTCGGCCAGGGCCAGCTTGCTGCTTTCGGTCACGGTATGTACGAAGTCGGCACTGGCCGGTCCCATGGCGGCAAGGTCGAAGCCCTTGAGCAGCGCCAATTGCTGCAGCATCACCGGCCCCTGTCCCCAAGGGCCCGTCTTGCAGACGCGATAGCCGTGATAGTCGTAAGTCGCCGGTGCCTCGACGCTGGCCCGCCAGGCGGCGAGGTCGGAGCCGCGCAGGAAACCGCGATTCCGCCGGCCGGTGGAATCCATGACCTCGGATTTGCCGAAATAGTCATCATAGGCCTCGGCGACAAAACCTTCGTACCAGGCACGCCGCGCCGCCTCGAACTGCGCCGCGCGGCCGCCCGGAGCGGCTTCGGCCTCTTTCAGGATTCGCTCGTAGGTCGCGGCAATGGCCGGCAGGTGCAAGCGCGACCCGGCCAACGGCGCCGATCCCCGCGGCAGGAAGACTTCGGCCGAGGAGGTCCACTCGGCCTCGAACAGTGCCTGCATGCCGGCGATGGTGCGGCCGATGCGCGGCGTCACGGCAAAGCCGTCGCGGGCATAGCCGATGGCCGGCGCCATGACTTCGCGCAGCGGCAAGGAACCGTATTCGGCGAGCAGCAGCATCCAGGCCCCGAAGGAGCCGGGAACCACCGCCGGCAGCACGCCGATTCCCGGCATGACGTCGAGGCCGAGGTCGCGGACCGCCGCGGCCGTCGCCGTCGCCGGCGCCGTACCCTGGCCGCAGATCACCTTCACGGCCGCATCGCGCTGGCTATAGAGGACCAGCGGCGTATCGCCGCCGGGGCCGTTCTGGTCGGGCTCGACGACGTTCAGCGACAGGCCGGTCGCCACCGCCGCATCGAAGGCGTTGCCGCCCTTCTCCAGAATCGCCATGCCAGCCGCCGTGGCCAGCCAATGTGTCGAGGTGACGACACCGAAGGTGCCGCTGATTTCGGGACGTGTGGTGAACATGGGCGGACTCCCAGTTTGCAGCCGGCGAACAGCGCCGCGGGCTTCAATCGTCGAAACTTGAAGCTGGGAGGTTAGCGCGATTCCGCGGTTTGTGGAATTTCTTAGCGACGGCGCGCGCAGGGCGCTTGGCCGCCGTCGCTGAAGCTCTTGCCGGCGACCGGAACGAACCGCCAAGCATAGCTGTCGTCAGCGAGCGTCAGTTCCAGCAGGCCCCAGGTCAACTCGTTGCGGATCACGCTGTGCGGCGGCGCCGGTCGGCGAAGACTGCCGGGCCGCAACTCTCCGCCGCCAGTGCCGACGACAAAGCTGCGCAGGCCGCGTTCGCGGTCGAGGCGGCCGTCGGGATCGAGCGGCGCGAAGCGCTCGTAATGATGGTCGTGACCGGCCAGAACGAGACTGGCGCCAGCGTCGTAGAGGGCGCGATAAATGGCACGCATGCGCCGCTGGTCGCCATGCTTGCCGGAACTGAAGCGCGGGTGGTGTGCAAAGGCGAGGATACAGCCGGCCTCGCTGGCGGCAAGATCGCCGCGCAGCCAGGTGACCTGCGCCGAACCCGCCGAGATGTCGATGTTGCTGTTGAGCGCGATGATGTGCCAGGCGCCGAGGTCGAAGCTGTAGTAGCCCTTGCCGGGCACGCCGGCGCGCGCGCCCCAATAGTCGAAATAGGGTTGCGCCTCACGGCTGTGGTACTCGTGATTGCCGGGAACCGGGTAGCTGCGCGCCTTGTGACCACCCCAAATGGGATCGTAGCAGTCGCGGAACTCCTCGGCGCGTCCGTCGCGGTAGGCGAGGTCGCCGAGCAGCAGAATCGCCTCGGCCCGGTCCTCCAGCAGCGCCGCCGTCGCCAGCGCTCCCGGCCCGGCGCCATAGCCGAGTTTCCGGGCCTTCGCCCTATCGCCTTCGTCCAGCGAGCAAAAGGCGATGTCGCCCACTGCCAGCAGTGTCGTGGTATCGGCGCGCGCCAGACCCGCCGCGGCGAGCATGAGGACGAGGAGTGCAAGGCCGCCACGCCAGTCGACACCCCAAAGCGGCGCCCTTTCGCGCTGCTTCCGCTCAAATCTCATAGGGCGATCCCAAGGGTCATGGCCAGAGTTCTACTCGACGATGCGATAGCGCACGATACGGTCGTTGTAGGTGTCGGAGAACCAGACGTCGGCGCCGCGGATGGCGATGCCTTCCGGTCGGTCGAACAGGCCCGGCCCGATCTCACCACGGCCGCTGCCAAGCATCAGCCGCAAACCGCCGTCGGGATCCAGGATCTTGATCCGGTGGCTGTATTTGTCGGCGACATAAAGCCGCCCGGCGGCATCGAAATCGAGATAACGCGGGCCGTCGAAGCCATACTCCGGACCTTCGACGGTGCCGATGACCGCAAGATCAGGGCTCATTCGCAACAGCCGGTCGTTGCCGCTGTCGGCCACCCACAGTGTGCCGTCGGCCGCCACGGCGACGTCGTGCGGCGATGACAGCCCGGCGGCCTGACCGACCGCCTTGCCGGCCTCGAAGGCCTCGATGTTGCCGGTGGCGGCGCCGGTCGCATAGACCCGCCCGTTGGGATGCGCCGCAACGCCTTCCGGCCGGCGGATAGAGCCACTCAGCGCGTCAATCAGTTCGGCCGCGCCATCGGCGACGCGATAGATTGCGATGCGGCTGTTGCCGGTATCGGCGACCAACAGGCGGCCCTGGGCGTCGAACACCACGTCGTGCGGGGCGCTGAGTTCGCCTGCGCCGAAACTGCCGACCAGCGCCAGACTGGCCGGATCCAATACGGCGACGCGGTCGCTTTCATTGTCGGCGACATAGAGCAAGTCGCCCGCTGGCGAAAGGACCAGATCGTGCGGCTTGCCGTAGAGCTGCGGCGAGGCGATAACGAATTCCAGCTCAAAGGCGGCGACCGGCGTCGCGGCCAGGAAAGCCGCCAGCACCACAGCCAACAGGCAGGCGACCCGGGCGACCGTGGCGGGCCGGCGCACGTTAAAACGTCGCCGTCAGGCCGCCGTCGACGACCAACAGGTGGCCGTTGACGTAGCCGGCCGCCGGCGATGCGAGAAACACCGCCGCCCCGGCCAACTCCTCGGGCTCGCCCCAGCGGCCGACCGGCGTGCGCTGGGCGACGTAGGCGGAAAAGTTCGGATCGTCCTGCAGTTCGGCGGTGATGTCGGTGCGGAAATAGCCGGGACAGATCGCATTGACGGTGATGCCGCGCGGCCCCATCTCGTCGGCCATGGCCCGGGTCAGGCCGGCCAGGGCATGTTTGCTGGCGACATAGGCGGGCGTTCTGGCGCGGCCAAGCAGCGACATGACGGAGGCGAGGTTGATGATGCGGCCGCCGGTTGGCATGACGCGTCCGGCTTCCCGCGCCAGGACGAAACAGGCCGTCAAGTTGACGTCGATGACGCGCTGCCATTCCGCCGTCTCCAATTCACCCGTCGGGTGGCGGCTGACGATGCCGGCGTTGTTGAGCAGGATATCGATGCGGCCATGAGTCTCGGCGATGCGCGCCACGGCGGCGCACGCCGCCGTCTCGTCGGCGACGTCGAAGGCTTCCGCGCTGGCCGTCAGGCCCGCCGCCGCGAACTCATCGACACGCGGCGCCAGGGTTTCGGCGACGCGCCCGTTGAGCACAAGCGTCGCTCCGGCTTCGGCCAGGGCGCGCGCCATGGCCAATCCCAGGCCGCGCGACGCCCCGGTTACCAGGGCGATCTTGCCGGCCAGTGAAAACATTTCTTGCATGCGCGCGTCCCTTCGCCCCGGTTTGACCCTCCAGCGAGTGTCCCAAATCCGAATTCGACGTCAATGTATTTCGTAACCGGAGGAATTTGCCGTCAGCCGACGTCGGCGGCCGGCAGCCCGGCCGGGTCTTCGCGAAAGGCGTTGGGGTCGGTGCCGAAGCTGGCCTTGAAGGCGCGCGAAAAACTGCTGCGACTGCGGTAGCCGACCCTGCCGGCGATGGCCTTTACCGGCAGATCCGTCGCCCGCAACAGCTGCGCCGCCTTTTTCAGGCGGCAGTGGGTGAGGAACTCGTGCGGCGACTGGCCGAAGGCCTGGTTGAAATGGGCAAGGAAGGACGAGCGGCTCATGCCGGCCTCGGCGGCCAGGGCCTCCAGGCCGTGCGGCTGTTCCGGATGCGCCAGCATGGCGTCCAGGGCCTCGCCCAGGCGCCGATCCTCGAGCACCGCCAGCCACGGCAAATGCGCGTCCTGACGCTCGATCAGGCGACGCAACAGATAGATCAGGCACTGTTTCATCAAGGCGTCGACCAGAAAGCGGCTGCCCGGCCGCGGCCGTGCCAGTTCACCGAGCAGGGTCTGGAACGTTTGGCCGACGGCCGCGTCGTCGGCGAAGCAGACCACCAATGCCTCGCGCAAGTGGTCGAACAGCCCGTCGCCGGCGCCGCAACTGGCGCGAATCAGGCCGCAGGCGAGGATCACCTGGGGCGCGCCCTGACCGGCGCTCAGCCATTTCAAACCGACCGCCGGTGACACGCAGAGCAGCCCGGTCGCGCGCGCGTTTTGGGCTTCGATACACCGAGCCTCGATTCGTTGGCTGACGCCGCGCGGCGTGATGATCACCGTTCCCGGTGCAAAGTCGGCCGCGGTCCGGCCGTCGAAGACGATGCGTCCGGCGCCGCTCAAGACAAAATGCAGGCTGACGAAACCCAGACGGTCGAGGTCCAGTTGTGCGCCGGCACGCAGATCGCACACGGCAAAGGGCTCGACGGCAACGTCCAAGGTGGTCAGCAGCTTGTCGAGAAGCGGCATAAGAGCCTGTCCCTTGTCGTGTTTCGCCACAGCCCCCGATTATGAACGAATCGGCACCACTCCCGGCCCAAAGAGCACGCCGGCCGGCTCATAGTTCGCGGGATGACGATCATGTTCGAATATTAGGAGGCAAGAAGATGTGTGAGAATCACAATCACGTGTGCGACGAGACCGAAGACAAGGCCGTGGGACGTCGCCAGCTGTTGCGCGCCGGCGCCGCGTTTGGCGGCGCCATGGCGGCGGTGGCGGCGGTGGCGGCAACGGCCGCGCCGGCGGCGGCGGCAGGCGACGATCCCTATGCGCCGCCGGAAAAGGGCGCCCTGCCAGAGACCGACCTGAGTCTCGACCTGCCGCGCACGGCGCTGGTGGTCACCGACCCGCAGGTCGATTTCCTCAGCCCCGACGGCGTCACCTGGGGCGTGGTCGGCAAGAGCGTCACGCACCACAACACGGTCGATAACATCGAACGCCTCTTCAAGGCGGCCAAGCAGGTCAACATGACCGTCGCCATTTCGCCGCACTACTACTATCCCACCGACCACGGCTGGAGTTTTGGCGGCCCCTTGGAAAAACTCATGCACGCCATCGGCATGTTTGACCGGCCGAGCGCCTATTCCCTCGACGGTTTCGACGGCTCCGGCGCCGATTTCATGCCGCAGTACAAACCCTATATCCACGACGGCAAGACCATCATCACCTCGCCGCACAAGGTCTATGGGCCGGAGGCCAACGATCTGGTGCTGCAACTGCGCAAAGCGCACATCGACCAGGTCATCCTCGCCGGCATGTCGGCCAACCTCTGCGTCGAATCGCATCTGCGCGAGCTTCTGGAGCAGGGTTTCGAGGTCGCGGTGGTCAAGGACGCGACAGCGGCGGCGATGCTGCCCGAGGGCGATGGCTACCTCGCCGCCCTGGTCAACTTCCGCTACATCGCCAACGCCCTGTGGAGCACCGACGAAGCGGTCAAACGCATGACGGCGTAAAATCGTTGGACCATTTGTTTTTTCGCGGGCGGCGTCTCGTCGGGGGCGCTAATCGAAGCGCCGCCGGGCCGGGCGGGAACGGCAGAGGATGGCGAGAAGGACGCCGGGAATGAAGAAGACGAGAATGGCCGGCCATTGCAGGATCGGCGCCAGCACGGATTCCCACAGCCATACGGATACATAGCGCTCGACGCCGGCCTGCAAGCCGTTGAGACTGGCACGGTCGATGGCGTACCAGATCTCGCCCAGGGGCGCGATGGCGAAGGCGCCGCCCTTGACCATGGCCATGATGTCGCGCCCCAGCAATACCAAGGCAATAGCAACCAGAATCCACCCCAACAGGCGTCCAACAATCAACAACAAACTCAACTCCCCCGCCGGCTTCCTCAATCACGCCGAATCGACCGCCTCCCCAGGCGGACAGCTCGGTGGCTTTGTCCAGCGTGCCATTATGCGAGCCTCATTTGGGCATCTTTATGGCACGTCTTAGGCACCCGCCGTCACAACCGCAAGATTTCGCGGCGCGCCAGCGGGCCGCAGAAACTAACACCGCCTGCGCGACAGGGCTACCATCCTCGCCAGGGTTTGGACGTTATCTGCCATCGCCGCCCCGGCGGACAGCTTCGGGCAAGCCACGCAAGCCCGTTGCATCGCCCCCGCGCCTCGGCTAATTTCCGGCCGCGCGGGCGCCGCCCAGCCACGGCTGGGCGCGCGATACCCGCCCGTGGAGGGGTGGCCGAGTGGTTGAAGGCGCACGCCTGGAAAGTGTGTATAGGGGAGACTCTATCGAGGGTTCGAATCCCTCTCCCTCCGCCACGAACAAAGGTGTCCGACCCGGACACATAGGTAACAGTTTGGTCTTAAGACATGGGTGACAACCACGAGCCGAACGGGTTGTCGATGGTTTGCAATGTTTTTTGCTCCAGGTCGATGTATCCAAGCTTAGTGCATGAAACTTACGAGCCAAATGCCGTCGTCGACCTCCTTAATTCCCAGCCTTTGGCCTGCCATGACGGTTGAGATATTCATCTTCTTGCGATGCATGCAGAGACGTCCGCATGCGGTCACGAGGATGTCTTTGTCGTGGAGGGGGTACTCTACTTCGGACAGGCCGATGACGCCTGGGTTTGGCCCTACTCGGAAGCCGATGGCTACTCTGAGTAAACAGCGCAGCCCTCGTGTATGGAACTCATCCGAGTAGCGGCTCAGTAGAGGAAGCGGTGATTCCATCGCTCGCCGAGCTGCCCGTCAAACTCCGGATCTGAATAGTAGCTTTTTGTATTCATCGAGCAGAGCGTGATCTCACCCAGCCGGACGTCTCCCGATTTGGTGCGGTAAAAATCGACACGCGCGAGCGACATTTTTGCGGCGATCGCTTCCGCCGCCTGGCGCATAAATGTAAACTCGCGCAGATCGTCGCGTACTCGACCGATTGGAAAATGCCGTACCCTTACTGGGATATGTGTGAACTCGCGATCATACATCGTGCAGGCTATGGCTCCCGCCTCGTCTTCCTGAAGCTCCACAAGATAAATGCACCCGCCATTGAAAACAAAAAAACTCCACTCCTCCAGTTGATCTGTATTCGCGACGGCGCGTTCAATAAAGATCTCGGGTTCAATGGTGGCGTACCACCATTCCCCGCCCCGGCGCAAACCCGAGGGGCTGCGCCGCGCCGCGAGCCATGTCTTGAACCGAGTACGGTCTTCCGGCGAAAGTGGGAAATCGAGGCGGAGATTGCTGCCCGTGCCGTTGTTGACCTTGATAAAGTGATGGCCTCGAGGGATGGCGTCGGGCGGTGGCAGGCACAGCTCCTTAGAGCGCCAAAGAATGTCAGGCACCCGAAGACGGTCCGCGAATTCGCTGGGTATGAGCTCAGCCACCGCGAGCTTGTTTGCCGGACTCGGCATCGGGAGATATCCGAAGAACTTCATCCAGAGCAGTTTTTCGGTCTGGGTGACTGGATCAACAAGCTTCGGCCAGCGCCCGTGTTGCGTGTAATAAACAGCAATCGAGATCGCCGCCACTTTTAGCAACTCTGCGTTCGAGTAGTGTTCTATCCCGCGTTGGTAGCCGGAGACAGGCTGGGCGCGAAAGCAAGATCGCGGGCGAAGCAATTCCACACCAAGCCAGTAAGCGGCGTGCAACGCAGCTCTAATTTTCAGGTTAAAAGTGAACGGCATCCGATTCACCCTGCACTCAGTCGGAGCAAAAACGGTATTTCACACGGTGAGCCGAAAACAATAATTCTTAGTTTAAACGCCTTAATGACGACATCATATTTGGGTTTTATAAGAGCAAGCCGGCTTAAGGTGGGCCCGCCGTGGCCGCCAACTAAGGGTGCTGGTCGGCAACTCAGGTGAACCCGCTCCTGGTGCACATCTCATCGAGCTTCGGCCATTCGCCACAACCGAGTGCCAATGGTTCGGCCAAGAGATCGGCCAAATGCTTGATTGAGCAGGCTAGCCGCATCGAACCAGCCAGATTGGATGAGGCGCCGGAAGCCATCGCCGACGTAGTTGCGATATCGTCAGCGGCTGGTGCTGTCCTCGAGTCTGCGCTCCATCCGACAACCGCGGCAAATCTCGCCGCACGGGCCCGCATCGTGATCACTTACGAGAGCAATCTCATGGAAGGCCACGATACCAGACCGAGAGATATTGAACGCGCTCTGACCGGCAATATCGATCAAGATGAAGGGCGGCGTAATCTTCAGCTCGAGGCCACCGCCCACGTTCGGGTCCAGGCCGAAATCGATCGCATGGCGGCCGACGTCACTCTTCCGGAGCCGGCGTCGCCGAAATTCATCCGCGCGCTTCACAGAGATTTCTATCGCGACGCGCCCGAGCCGATGCTGCGGGTACGCGGCGTCAATATGCCGTTCAACATGGAGCCGGGCGAATGGCGAAGTCGCCCCGAGCAAGATGCCGCCGTCGGACGCCAAATGCCTCCATCCAGCGAACGTGTCGACGACTTCATGCGGCACTTCGAGAGACGCTATCGCTTCGCGGACATGGGCAAGGCGGCGCGGATCATGGCAATCGCGTCGGCCCACCACCGTTTGAACTACATTCATCCCTTTCCGGATGGAAATGGGCGCGTCAGCCGCCTGAGGAGCGGAGCGATGGATTGAAATCGGAGGCATCAAAGCTCCTGATCCGTGGCCAGTTCGAGCGCGGTGAGGCGCAGCGTATTACCGGACTGCCAGAGCGTAGCGCTCGCCATGTACTGAACGACGTGACAACCCAGGGGCTGCTTGCGTCGACAACACCGAACGGGCCGGTATCCTTACGGCTTCCCACGGCAGCGTTGGAGGTATTGTTTCCAAGGCTTTATCCGGAAACTTGATAATTCGCAGGGCTACGGATGCAGAGCTATAGCAAGCGCAAGAGTTTGCCTCCGGCAGAGCCGTGGGCGGCAATCAACAATTTCATTGGCAACGCCTAATAGTTGCTCCTCAGCCGGGCAGTGCGGTCGAAGCGGGACAAAAGCGATATGCGCGAACGGTGAGCCTAAAGAAAATTAGGCTATGACGAGAGCTCTGCGCGAAATCTGGATGCAGAAGTACCGATTATTTGCCGTCGCTTTGATGGCCATTCCTGCGTTCGCGGATGGCGTCACAAATTTTTATGAAGATGCTAAAGTGCCGGCTGGGCACTCCCTGCCTCGTTAAGTCCGGCGCCAACCCAATCCCTCAACGGTCATGCAGCTCGTGATAGCCCTCGGCGCCCTTGCCGGTCCAGGTGTAGATTTCCCACAGGTTTCCATCCGGGTCGCTGAAGTAGCAGCAGTAGGCATTCCATTCGTACGCCTTCGGCGGTCCGGTGAAGGGCACGTCCTTGCTCAGCAAGTCCCGATAGATCTCGTCGACCTCCGCGACCGATGGCACCTCCACGGCGACCATGACCTTGCGCACCTGATCGTCGCCGCTGTGGCCGCTGAGGCCGGTATGTTGTTTTATGTGGTCGAGCTGCCACAGCGCGAGGGTGACGTTCTTCGATACAAAGTCGGCAAAACCTTCCTGGCTGCGCCGCAGCTTGAGGCCGATCTTGTCGCGATAGAAGGCGACCGACGCATCCAGATCCCGGCAGGTGGCGCAGACATCTGTCACGGGATATGTGTCACCTATCATTTTTCGCTCCTAACCTGCTTGCGGCAGCATCCGCTGTTCGATGTTGCTGGGCGTCTCGAAGAGTTCCCAGATGTTGTCTTCCGGATCGCGGAAATAGGCGGCGTTGAAGTCCCAGTCGAAATGCGCCGGTTCATGGTCGAAAAGTACGCCGGTTTCGCGCAAGTCCCGGTACAGCCCCTGGACCTGATCCAGCCTGTCGAATGAATAGGCGAGCATTGCGGTCTTGGCCGACCACCCGGCCTGTTGCATCGCAAGGTCCGGTAGGCCCAAGCGCGCCGCCGCCGCCGCGATGTCCCACAGGGACAGGGCCATCCCCTTAACAGCCGGATAGGTCACGCGCCCCTGCAGCGGCCTTTGCGCCGGGAACTTCAGCTTGTCTTCGTAAAAGGCCTGGGTCGCCGCCATGTCACGGCACAAGAGGGTGATGCGCTCCAGGGCCAATACGGCGCCGGCCTTGGCGCTGCTTTCGCTCGCGCGGACCTCCCAAATCACCGCGCAGGGATCGACAAAATCAAAGCCGTAAGCCTGGTCCCGCTCGGCCGGTTCGCTGAGCAGTCGGACCTTCTCCACCGCCAAGTTACCGTGCAGAGCATCGACGTCCGCTGCCGAGGGCATGGACAACGACGCCGTGAACTTGCTCGGAATGTGTGTCGCCGGGTGTGCGGTGAAGACCGTGTGGCGCGCGATATGTCCGATTTCCCACAGGCACAAGGCCGTGGCGCTCCCGCGCCGGGCAAAATGATAGAAGGATTCCTCCGCCCGACGCGGCTCGAACCCAAGCAGGTCGCGATAGAACGGCAACACCAGATCGGCGTCGTGGCACAGAATGCACAGTGCGCCGATGGGTGAGAGGCGGCCAAGGTCCATGCGTTCAGTCCTCCCTAGCTCTGCCAACGCAGGAAACGTTTTTCTAGCAAGACGACGATCGTGAATAGAGTGATGGCGATGAGCGACGAGACAAGGATCGAGGCATAGAGCAGACCCGATCGATAGTTGAAGGTCGCCTGGATGATGAGGGCGCCGAGCCCGAGATTGGCGCCGATCCACTCGCCGACGATTGCACCGATCACCGAGGTCGTCGAGGCGATGCGCAGGGCCGAAAAGAGGAACGGCAAGGAGCGTGGCAAGCGCAGCTTGAAGAAGATCTCGCGGCGGTTGGCCGAGAGAATGCGCATGAGCTCGAGTTCGTTTTCGCTCACCGAGCTGAAGCCGCGGATCATGTTTACAAGCGTCGGGAAGAAACAAATGATCGCCGCGATGATGATCTTCGGTGCCATCCCCAAGCCGAAAATCAACACCAGAATGGGCGAAATGGCGATGATTGGGATGGTGTTGAAGAGCACGGCGATGGGATAGTACATCCGCTCGGCCATTCGGTTGTGGACAAAGATGATGGCGATCAGCACGGCCAGGCTGTTGCCGAGAAAGAAGCCCGAAAGGCATTCCTGAATCGTCGGCGTGGCGTTCAACAGCAAAAGATCGGCCTGGTCGATGATCACCTGGATGACCTGATGCGGCGTCGGCGCGATGTACTCCTGTACGTCGAAAACGATGATGACCAGATACCAAAGCGCCAGAATGCTGAGGCCGCCCAAAAGCGGCCACTGCAAGCCGGAGCGCCGCAACCAAGCCAAGAAGGTCATG
This sequence comes from Kiloniellaceae bacterium, assembly GCA_021776145.1. Classification (GTDB taxonomy): domain Bacteria; phylum Pseudomonadota; class Alphaproteobacteria; order Kiloniellales; family Kiloniellaceae; genus JAJFGM01. The sequence goes on from JAJFGM010000345.1 coordinate 13,741, forward strand.
CCCGCCCCTCTTCCCCGGCGCCGTAGAGCAGCCGGCGCAGCTGCGCGACGGTCTCGCCGAAGCGGCCGTCCTCGCGCGTGAATTCGCCGTTGCTCTTGAGTGCCCGCAGATCCAGGACATCGACGATGCGACCGGGATTGGCCGCCATGACCACGACCCGCTGACCCAGATAGGCCGCTTCCGAGAGGCTGTGGGTCACAAAGATGATCGTCGTGCCGGTTTCCTGCCAGATTCGCAGCAGTTCCTCGTTCAGGCGGTCGCGGGTAATCTCGTCCAGCGCACCGAAGGGTTCATCCATCAACAGAATGCGCGGACTGCCGGCCAGCGCCCGGGCAATGGCCACGCGCTGCCGCATGCCGCCGGACAACTCGCGAGGCATGGCGTTTTCACGGCCGCTCAAGCCGACCAGGGTCAAGAGGCTTTGCGGGTCCGACATGGCCCCACCCCACTTCACAGTATCGGACTTCAGCCTTCGGCCGCTTCCGACTTCCATCGGCAGGGCGACGTTTTCGAGCGCCGTGCGCCAGGGCAGCAGGGTCGCGTCCTGAAACACAAAGCCGATGTCGCGGCGAGTCCGCGCCGCTTCGGCCGTGCCTCCCAAAACCTGGACCGACCCGCTGCTGGCCGGCAAGAGATCGGACACAACTCGCAACAAGGTCGATTTCCCGCAGCCCGACGGGCCGATTATGGTGACGAACTCGCGAATGCCGACATCCAGCGACAGCGCGTCGACCGCCGTGAGGACGCTGCCGTCGCGCTCGAAGGTGACGGCGATGTTCTCGAGCGCGACGGCCTTGGACAATTCAGCGACAAGGTCGCCGCGGTCAGCCATTTTGTTCAACCATTTCGTTCAGCCAAGTTTGGGCCGTACCGCTTTGGTTGCTTCAAGGGCCGAAAGATCGACGAATTCCTCGATCGTCGGTTTGCCCTTTTCGAACTTGCCGACGCTTTCGTACTGGTCCATCTGTTCCTGAACCTTCCCAGTATCGAACCAGCCCCAACCGTTGGTCTTCGTTGCTTCGTCGAAACTCAGTCCGACCACCGTGTCGATGGTTTCTTTTTCGATTTCACGGTCGAGGTTCGGGTAGGCATCGCAGAGAACGTCAACCGCCGCCTCGCGGTTGTGGTAGGTCCATTCCCATCCTTTCGCCGCGCCGCTGAGGTATTTCTGCGCCAGATCCCCATGCTGCGCCAGGGTCTCGTCGGATGCGAAATAGACGTTCGAATAGGATCTCAATCCGGCGTCGATCTGCGACATATCGATGCGATCCGGCCCAATGATGGACAGCGCCTTGGTGTTGGTTACCCAACCGGTCACGGCATCGACCTGGCCGGTGACCAAGGGAGTCATATCCCAGCCGATATTGATGATTTCCAGGGAAGCCGGGTCGATCTTGTGCTGAACCAAAATGATATCGAGCACAAAACGCGCGGTCGGCTGAATGCCGATACGCTTGCCGATCATATCGGCCGGTTTACGAATGGGCGCACGCGGCAAAGAATAGAACGAGAAGGGCCCGGTGCGATAACCGGCACCAAATATCTTCAGCGGTATGCCGTTGCCGCGCGCGATCATCGCCTGACCGGAGCCCGAGAACTGCCCCAGGGGCGCCTGTCCGGAAATCACCGGCGGCACCGTTTGAGCATTCGGTCCGCCGGGGTTGAAGATGACGTTCAATCCCTGGTCTTCAAAAAAGCCCTTCTGCAGTGCCACCACGTCGCCGACCTGGCCGTTGCTCATCAGCCAGTCGAGTTTGACATTGAGGTCCTGGGTGCCCGCGGTTCTGCCAGCCCTGGGCATACTCAAGACCGCGCCGCCCATGGCGAGGCCCGCCACACCGGCCTTCAAAAGCGTCCGCCGGTCAAGTGCCGACGTGTCGAGGCTCAATTTACGTTTTGTCATCGCTTCCTCCCTTGGATCATTAAAAACGCCAACAATTAGTCCGTGCAGTATGAAAATCTTCGTCCTGCCGGCTCAACCGAGGGCCGACAGCCGCGCAATTTCGGCGGTCCGTTCTATGTGTTCTGAAACCAGTCGGCAGGCGCTGTCCGCGTCGCGCCGCATTGCCGCGTCAAAGATCGCCTGATGTTCGCCATTGATGTCCCGGTCGACTTCGACGAGCGAGGACGCGATGCGGCGGTAGCGGTCGGCTTGGTCGAACAGCAGATCCCGCATGGCCAAAAGCCGCGGCGACCCGCAGCCCGCAACGATCGCGTGATGAAAGGCCTGGTGCCGGTCCTTCCAATCGCTGCTCAAGGAAGAACGGTCGTCCTGCCGTCGCATGTTGGCGAGGGAAAGACGATGGAACGCGGCGACGACGTCGCCCTCCCACTGGTCGTCGCCTTTCTCGATCGCGGCGCGCAACGCCGTGACTTCGATGTTGCGCCGGACGAAGGTGAGATCGAGGAGATCCTGCAGGCTGACATCCGTCACGCGGAAACCGCGTTGATCCTCCGCAACGACGAGATTGTCAGATGCCAAACGCGACAAGGCTTCCCGCAAGGGAGCCTGGCCATAACCGTAACGTGCGCCGATGTCCTTGAGACGCAGCTTTTCGCCGGGTTTCAGAACCAGATCGACGATGTCCCGGCGAATATCCGCGTAAGCAGAGGATGCCAAGGTCCGAGCTTCGGATTTGCCTGACTCCAGCGATTGCCTGTCCGATAGCAGAACTGTCACGGGACTCCCCAGTGCATTATTCTCCAGGCCATTCTGTCGAATTTTACGAGAAAATCGACATTATGTCAAAAATATACTATAAAGGGTAATCGCAGAGATTTTCTCCCCGATAGGGCGGCACTCAAGCAAGGGAGCGCGAGGTGAACAGCGCAATCGACGGCTCAGGTAAGACCACAGGCGCCAAGATCGCCCCCGATACGCTCTCCAATGCAAAATCGCTGAGGATCACGGCGCCGACGCTTCTGGTCGCCGACATCGAACGATCCATCGCCTTTTATCGCGACCAGGTGGGACTGACGCTTTTCAGGACCAACGACGCCTTCGCGAACTTCAAGATGGGCGATCTCATCCTGGCCTTGTGGCAGCTGGACCACGTTCAGGAGTCGATTGGTTATGACGCGGATATATCCGCCGCGAGATTTCACAACTCCATCATGGCCTGTCTCTTGGACTCCCGTGCCGCCGTCGATGCGCACTACCAACGCTTGCGCGACAACGGCGTTGCATTCCTCTACCCGCCAAAGGCCTTTCCCTGGAATGTCTATGCCACCTATTTCGTCGATCCCGACGGCTTCATGTGGGAGATCTTCGCCTGGCTGGATGGCGGCCCGGAAGTCGGCGGGCATGTCATCCACAAGGACCATTGAAGTCATAGGGGCGACTGAGACAGGACGCGGAGCACAACATGACCACGACACTGATAACGGGCGCCTCCAAGGGCATTGGCCGCGCGATCGCGGAGCGCATGCACGCGGCCGGGCACGGCGTTGTCGGCATTGCGCGCCACCGACCCGACGACGGCTTTCCCGGCGACATGGTCGTCGCCGACCTGAGCTCTGTCGAAGCGACCGCCGACGCGCTGCGCGAAATCCACGCGTCGCATGAGGTCGCCCATGTGGTGAACAACCTGGGCATCGCCAATCCCCAGCCGATCGCCGAGGTCGATTTCGACACCTTCCACACGACGCTCGATGTCAACCTGCGTACGACCCTGCAGGTGACCCAGAGCTGCCTGCCGACGATGCGGAAACTCGGTTACGGCCGGATCGTGAACATCTCCAGCCGCGCCGCGCTGGGCCGCGAGTATCGTACCAGCTACGCGGCCGCCAAAGCCGGCTTGATCGGGCTGTCGCGGTCCTGGGCGCTGGAATTGGCGGCGCGGGGAATAACGGTGAACGTCATCGCACCCGGCATGACCGATACCGAGATGGTGCGGGCGAACAACAAGGACCTTGAGGAGCGCGTGAAGCGCATTCCCATGCGACGCCTGGCCGATCCAGCCGAGATCGCGGCGGCGGCGGAATTCTTTCTCTCCAAGGATGCCTCCTATGTGACCGGCCAGGTGCTCTACGTCTGCGGCGGCCTCAGCGTCGGTTTCGAAACGCTGTAGAAACAGCCGCGGGCGGCAGCAGACAGCTTCAAGGTAGGACCGCCCTACCCGCCCGCCGCTTCGGCGAAGTGGCAGGCCACGGCATGGCCAGCATCGGCGCTCGACAACGCCGGCTCCTGTTCGGCGCAGATCGCCTGGGCCTTCCAGCAGCGCGTGCGGAAGCGGCAGCCGCTCGGCGGATCGGCCGCGCTGGGCACGTCGCCCGCCAGCACAATGCGCCGCCGTTTGCGTTCGCGCCGCGGATCGGGCAGGGGCGCGGCCGAGAGCAGTGCCTGGGTATAGGGGTGGCGGGCGGCGCCGTAGAGCGCGTCGACCCCGGCGATCTCGACGATCTTGCCGAGGTACATGACCGCCACGCGATCGGAGATCTGGCGCACGACCGAGAGATCGTGGGCGATGAAGAGGTAGGCCAGGCCGAGGCGGTGCTGCAGGTCCTTCAGCAGGTTGATGACGCCGGCCTGGATGCTGACGTCGAGCGCCGACACCGGCTCGTCGAGGATCACAACTTCGGGGTCCAGCGCGATGGCGCGGGCAATGCCCACCCTTTGGCGCTGACCGCCGGAAAGCTCGTGCGGATAGGCGCGGATGTGCTCGGGATCGAGACCCACCAGTTCGAGCAGCTCCTCGACCCGGCGTGCCGCCTCCGCCGGGGCGACGGCGTTCACCCGCAGCGGCTCGGCGATGATGGCGCCGACGCGCAGGCGCGGATGCAACGAGGCATAGGGATCCTGGAAGACGATCTGCAACTGGCGGCGCATCAGGCGCATTTCGGCCGCCGACAGGGTCAGGATGTCCCGGCCGCGGAATTCGACCTGGCCCGACGTCGGTTCGATCAAGCGCACCAGACAGCGCCCCAGGGTCGACTTGCCACAGCCGGACTCGCCAACGAGACCCAAGGTCTCGCCCGGACCGAGAGCGAAGGAGACGCCGGCGACCGCGCTCACCCGTCCGATGGGCCGGTCGAAGAGGATGCCGCCGCGAATCGGGAATTCCTTGACCAGGTCGCGCACTGCAAGCACGGCCTCGCCGTCCGCCGCCATGGCCGCAGATGCCGCCGGCGCTGTGACCGCTGCTGTGTCTGGCGCCCCGGTCATGCCTCCTCTCCAAGGCGCTCGGCGAAATGGCAGGACGACCAGCTTGAACCGACCAGGCGCAGGTCTGGCGTTTCCACGCCGCAGCGCGCCTCCGCGAACGCGCAGCGCGGGTGAAAGGCGCAACCGGCCGGCCGCGCGGTCAACACCGGCGGGGCGCCGCCAATGGGTTGGAGCTTTTCGCCACGCGCACCCTCGAGGCTCGGCAGCGAGGCAAGCAGACCCCGGGTGTAGGGGTGGCGCGCGTGGTAGTAGACGTCGTCCACGGCGCCCCTTTCGACGACCCGACCGGCGTACATGACCGCGACATCGTGGGCGGTACCGGCAACGACACCCAGATCATGGGTGATCAGAATCAGCGCCAGCCCCAGCCGTTCGCGCAGCCGCTCGAGAACCTCGAGGATCTGCGCCTGCACCGTGACGTCCAAGGCCGTCGTCGGCTCGTCGGCGATGACGAGATCCGGCTCGTTGGCAACGCCCATGGCAATGACCACCCGCTGGCGCATGCCGCCGGAGAACTCGTGCGGATAGCTGTCGAGGCGCCCGGCGGGGTCGGGGATCGAGACCAGGTCGAGCAGATCCTTGGCGCGGTCGCGGGCGGCGGATCGAAGTGGTCCAGGGCATATCCCTGCGCCTCGAGGAGGGTCGGGTTCTGGGCATCGTCGGCGAGTCCGGCTCGGGCAAGTCGGTCAGCATGCTGGCGGTCCTCGGCTTGCTGCCGCCGAGCGCCGCGGTTTCGGGGTCGGTGCGCTTTCGCGGCCGCGAGCTGCTTGGCATGAACGCCAAGGACCTGCGCGCGATCCGTGGCGGGCGCATCGGCATGATCTTTCAGGATTCGCTCACCGCCCTCAACCCGGTGCTGACCATCGGCGATCAGCTCAGCGAGGCCGTGCGACTGCACGACCGCGGCTTGTCGCGCGGCGCCGCGCGCGACCGCGCCAAGGATCTGCTCGACCTGGTCTCGATCCCCGACCCCGCCGGGCGCCTCGACAGCTATCCGCACGAGTTCTCCGGCGGCATGCGCC